>CAYMLA010000106.1:0-8239 GCA_964390785.1 uncultured Bdellovibrionales bacterium
GGGTAAAGCCACACATGTCTCGAGAAGAGGTACTCTCTATGCTAGGAGGTGCAGACCTTGTTGTCGTGCCAAGCCTTGCTGAATCCTTCAGCTTAGTTGCTGCCGAGGCGGCAGCACAGGGCACGCCAGTTTCTGGAAACAATGTCGGGATTGTCCGGGAGCTTCCCGGTAACATGCCTTTTCCACCCGACAGAATTCCAGTCAGAATGAGTAAATCACAGATTGATGAAGTAAGACAAAGATTTAGTAAGGAACATGCCATAAACAAGTTCATAGAGTTATACAGAAGCCTAAAATGAAAATCAGCGTAATCATAAGCGTTTATAATTCTGCGCCCTACCTTGAGGAAGCCCTCGAGTCAATCCTTAATCAAACCTTTAATGATTTTGAACTGTTAATTATCGATGACAAAAGCACTGATGGTTCTAGAAAAATACTTAAGAAAATCAAGGACAAACGAGTCAGAGTATTTTACAACAAAAAGCGTTTGGGCCTTACAAAGAACCTGAATAAACTTTTCAAAATATCAGTGGGAGAATACATTGCGAGGATGGACTCCGACGATGTTGCACACCCCGAAAGGCTCGAACTTCAGGCAAACTACCTTGATAATCATCCTCACATAGCAATTGTGGGAACCTGGGCTGACATTATTGGACCTGATGGAAAAAAGATTGGAGAAATCAAACAACCCAAGGAAGACCATCTGATTCGTGAATCGATGATTAAGTTCAGTCCTTTCGTACACCCCAGCATCATGTTCCGAAAAAGTTTGAAAAAAGATGTTGGGTTCTATGATGATTCATTCTCAACGGCACAGGATTACGAGTTTTTTGCCAGAATACTGGTAAAACACCGTGGAGCTAACATACCTCGCAAACTAATGAAATATCGCTGGGATATGGACAACAGCGTTGGTTTCACAACAGGAAAATCCCAGGAATGGAACGCTTTACGTGCGAGGTTCAGGATGCTATTCCGCTACGGCTGGCCATTGTGGCAGATTGTTTACTTATGGCGACCTGTTCTCAGCTTCTTCGTCCCAATGTGGGTCAAGAAGAGGATATTGGAAAAAAGAATGGATACATAAATTTTATAATTGGACGTTTTATGTTTGAAAGTATGGCGTTGCTTTCAGAGGAAAGAATTCAACCTTCAAAAAATGATTTGGTTTTTCTTACGCAGAAAAAAATATACAATTTCGCCAAGAAATATTCTAAGAGCCTTGTTCTAGATATAGCCTCAGGTATTGGATACGGTGCAAAGATATTGAGCAAGAATGCCAAAAAAGTCATGGGCGTGGATATTGATAAGAAAACTGTATATTTAGCAAATAAAAGATATGGATCAAATAATGTTGAATTCATTTGGGGAGATGCACAAAAAATACCACTATCAAAAAAGTCAGTCGATAATGCAGTTACCATTGAGACAATAGAACATTTGAAAAACCCTAAAAAGTTCGTTAAGGAATTATACAGAGTTCTTAAACCAAAAGGGTTCGTTATTTTATCCACCCCAAACGGCGAGTACAAGGAAGAGAAAGGACAATTTCACGAAAAGGAGTATTCACTAAAAGAACTTGAGAGCATTCTTAAGCCACAGTTTAAAATAATGAAAGAATTGGGAGTTAGATGGTCCGATAGGGTAGAAAAAAGAAACAAAGAAATGAAAGATAAAAGAAAAAAAAAATTATTCAATCTTTTGATTCGCATTTTTCAATCATTTAATCATTATATGCCGTTACAAGTTAAAAAGAACATATACTCGATATTTGTAGGAAAAAAAATAATTTTGTATGATGAGAATAAAGATATCCTAATTGAAAAATTTAATTCTAAAAAACACCACACAATATTATTGATTTTAGTAAGAAAATAAAAAAAGTCACTAACAGAATTTAAATATTAGATAACTTCGCACACAAAATGGAAAAAACAAAGAAGGCAAAGGTTGTTATTCTTTGCGGTGGAGAAGGCACGAGACTTAGAGAAGAAACCGAGTTTAAGCCGAAGCCATTAGTAGAAATAGGAGGAATGCCCATTGTTTGGCACATAATGAAGCATTTTTCGGAATTTGGTTTCACCGATTTTATTCTTTGCCTAGGGTATAAAGGAAGACTAATCAAAGAATATTTTATGGAGTATGAATGGGATTCATTCGATTTCACAGTTAACACCAAAACTAAAGAAAAATCTTATCATAAAGATAGAGAGATTGAAAACTGGAATATAACCTTTGCAAATACAGGTCTTAAAACACTCACAAGTGGACGTGTTAAAGCAATAGAAAAATACATCCCTGAAGAGGATGATTATTTCTTATTGACTTATGGAGATGGCGTTTCCGACATAAATATTGATGAATTGATAAAAACCCATAAAGAAATGGGAAAGACCGTGACAATAACTGGCGTTCACCCGACTAGTAAATATGGAATAATTAATCTTAGAAACGGAGATGCACAAAACAAAAACAAAGGTCTTGAGGTACTAGACTTTGCAGAAAAACCCGCTATGAAGGGATATATTAATGGGGGGTTCATGGTGGTTAGCAAAAGTTTTTTCAAACACATAACTGAAGATTGTATGTTTGAGAGCAGAATTTTGCCCAAATTAGCTAAAATTAATCAAGTGGCACTATATCCACATGAAGGGTTCTGGCACTGTATGGACACTTTCAAGGATTATAAAGACCTGAATGCTATGTGGAAAGATAATCCTAAATGGAAAATGTGGAATAACTAAAGAATATTGAATTTATCAGGTTCTTTAGCCAAAAAGTTTGTGAAGACTTTCTCTATACGACTTATCTTTTCATCATTAATACCTGGATAAACACCAATCCAAAATGTGCTCTCAGTAACAATGTCTGAATTTGTCAATTCACCTACTACCCTATACTCAGGTTTTGCAAACTTGAACGCTGGCTGACGAATAATATTTCCTGCAAACAAGAGACGGGTCCCAATTTTTTCTTTATCAAGATATTTCAGTAGTTCTACTCTAGAGAACCCTGCATCTTTCTTTATTGTTAACGGGAATCCAAACCAACAAGGATCGCTATTATCTTGAGCTTCAGGTAAAATAAAGTACTTGTCCCAACGTTTAAAAATTTTACGCAACTTAGAATAATTAGTTTTTCTCGTCTCAATAAAAGACTGAAGTTTATCAATCTGAGCCACTCCTATTGCTGCTTGCATATCAGTAAGTTTCAAGTTATAGCCAATATGTGAGTGAACAAACTTATGATCATAACCAAAAGGTAAATCGCCGTGCTGTTGATTAAACCTAGCACCACACGTGTTATCTTGACCTGTGGCGCACCAACAGTCACGACCCCAGTCTCTAAAAGATCTTACTGCTTTTGCAAGCAAAGGATTATTCGTAAGAACTGCTCCCCCCTCACCTAGTGTTATTTGGTGTGCAGGGTAGAAACTAAGAGTTGCTAAATCTCCTATTGTACCAATTTTATCTCCGCCATATTCAGAGCCCAAAGCGTCACAAGAATCCTCAATTAGCCAAAGATTGTTCTTTACACAAAACTCTTTCACAGTCTTAATATCAAAAGGATTACCTAAGGTGTGAGCAATAAATATCGCTTTAGTTTTTTCAGTTAACGCGGCTTCAAGCTGAGATACATCAATGTTATATGTTGGTAAAACTATATCAACAAAAACAGGTACTGCACCAACCTGAATTATTGGATATATTGTGGTGGGAAACCCTGTAGCCACAGTAATAACTTCATCACCCTTCATAACTCTTCTATTTTCAGGAATAAAATGACTTGTTAAACTCGCCATTGCCACCAAATTTGCTGAAGAACCAGAGTTAACAAGAGTTACTTCTGACACCCCCAAAAAATCTTTTAGTTTCGAAATAAATTCTTCAGCGAATCTGCCTTCAGTCCACCAACAGTCAAGAGCACTTTCAACAAGATTCTTGATTTCTGTTGCATCAAATACCTTACCTGAACAGGGCACACCATCAGATTTTTTTGGAGCCACTTCTTCATTGAAAAATTTTTCCACTAAATTCATGATCTCATTTCTTGTATTTTCAACCATTTTTATCACTTTTATTTTCCCAAAAAAGACCATCATCCAGTCGCCCAGTTTCCATATGACTTTTGAGTTTTCTTAATCTAAAATACTTATCCCCATCGAAATCTGTTCGCGTTAGCCCATATTCTTTGTATGCCTTGAATAAAAAATTCGCACTATCTTTTAGAGACATCTCTAATTTTAATTCGGGAAATTCTTTCATTAACTTTTTAAAACTTACTCTATAACTGCGTTCATCAGGCGTGTTTTCAGGATTAACAGAAATTGGCACGCCAGTAATATCACTAACGATTTTGCCAATATCCTTTACCGTAAAGTTCTCATCGTCAAAACCAATATTAAAAACAACTTCAGAACTTCCCTTTTCAACAAATAATTTTACAATATTTGCAAAATCAATCACACTGAGCATAGGCCTCCAGGGAGTACCATCACTGAGAATCCTTACTTCGCCATAGAGTAAAGCATACCCCACAAGATTATTTAAAACTATATCAAGTCTAAGTCGGGGAGCCACCCCGTGCATTGTAGCACACCTCATAATTATTACACCAAACTCACCATCAATAAGCTCCATCAACGCATTTTCTGCATTAACTTTTGCACAAGCATAAGCTGTTAGAGGTTCTACTGGAGATGACTCGGTGGCCACTTCAGAAGGATCATGAATTCCGTATACACTACAACTACTGACATAGATAAATCTTGATACGCCCAGCTCTTTAGAGTATTTGGCGGCATTAACAGCGCTAATATAGTTTATCTTTTCTGTCAACTCAGGATTTAATTCACCCAAAGCATCATTAGACAAAGCTGCTAAAAATACAACAACATCAAAACCTTGAAAATCATCAGGTTCTAGATTTCTCACATCTTTTCTAATTTGATTATCAGGCAAATATTCATCTTCAGCATATAATAAGTCTGAAAAATATTCCGTATCTATTCCAGTTACTTTATGCCCCTTTTCTTTCAGGACTTTGACAACAACGGGCCCATTATATCCTTGATTTCCAATAAGCAGAACATTAGCCATGTTTAACCTCCCAATCATATCGAATATTATCACTAAACGGATCTAGTCTAAGTATCTCTTCAGTATCATGAGGCATACTCGCACAATTTGCAAGAAGCACATCTTTCAAACATATGTTTTTGTAACCATTCCAAATCTTGGGGGGAATCTGTACCAAAACATAATTTTCCTCACCCGCAAAAATCTCCATAATATTTCCTTTGGTGGAAGAACCTTCACGATCGTCGTACAAAACTATTTTTGCCATGCCCGAAACTACAGCATAGTTTAGAGTCATTTCTTTATGATAATGCCATCCTTTTATTACTCCCGGCCTGCTTGTAGAAAAATAAATTTCTCCAAATTCAGAAAAATGCACATCATCATTCCTTAACATGTGTCTAATAGTTCCTCTTTCATCAGGGATTATTGTTAACGGCTTGACCACCACCCCTTCAATTTTTCCTTTAATTCCAAAAACCCTATTCATTTGTTCACCCATTTTCAAACGTTTTTTCGAGACCTTGAGCTATGTTTGTTGAAGGACTCCAACCAAGCAAACTTTCAGCTTTATTTATATTAGCTTGTGAAAACATCATTTCTGTGGAGTCTCTAGCACCAAATACAGCAGTACATTCACAATTTCCAACTTTGGCCAGTTCCTCAATCAAACTTCTTACTGAAACTGCATTGCCCGAACCTATGTTAAAAAACTCATGAAACCCTTCATCCTTAGATAAAGCAAATTCAAGAGATTTGATGTAAGCCACAATAATATCTTCAACGTATGTAAAGTCTAATTTCTGTTCTCCTGAAGACATATCGAAAGGTTCTTTTGCTTTAAATTTTGAAATTGCAAAAGGTAATAATTTTGTTTGCCGATCGTGTGGACCATAAGGCGAAAACAACCTCAAAGTTACTGCCCTAAGACCTCTATATTTGGAGAAGTTTTCTAAGTAACTTGCAAACATGATTTTTGTCTGAGCATACAGGTTAAAAGGTCTTAGCTCCCAATCCTCATCTATAGGTGCATCAGATGGTGCGTATTCAAAGAAAGTCCCCGTATTAATAAAAACAATCTTTGAAAAATCTGCGACACAACCTAAAATCCTACATGGAAACTCAACATTTGTACGTATCATATTAGTAACCTTATCTGAATCGTCTTGTTTACTGTAGCATGTGGCCAGATGAAATATTGCCTCTGGCTCAATATCAACTATTTTATTCTCCCACCCTTCATTGTCTGTATCAATAAAATTGAAGTTTGAAGAATCATTTAGTCTGTGTAACGAAGAATTTTTTCTTTTGGTCAACCAAACAGAATGACCCCTGGCGCGTAATTTCTCCGCGAGAAAAGAGCCAATAAACCCCGTACCCCCAGTGACCAAAATATTCATGAACATATAGTTCATGGCCCTTTTATAATGTTTATGAATAAATCTTAAACATCGCTGAAATTTGAAAAATCACGAGGGGGCAAGTTGTTTCTTTTTCCCTTTCTGGTGAGTTCAATTTCGGAAATCATCGGATAGTGTCTGAATAGGTTTCCTAGTTTAAGATAAATTTGTACATAGGCAAATCTGACTAAAGGTCTTTGGATTGACATTGGAAAATGATTTAACATAAACATAATAAATTTGAAAAACAAGGAAGGTTTAACCAGTTTTTTGTATCTAGAGTATATCATATTTATTTTATCATCATAAACTTGCCCTTCCAACCCCGAGTAAGCTATTCCGAAAACCAAAACCCCTAGATGAAAATCTTTGAAATAATACTCGACGGCTAGCTTGTAATCATCTTTTGAAAATGCTTTTCTTTTGTACAAATCGTAGAATAAATCCATAGCGTTTTCATAAGAATCCACTAGCGCCTTAACATTTGTTTTAGATCCCTTACCTCCAGCTCTAATAGAAGGAGTATCATAAACAATTATTCTATTCAAATCTGGATATGCGCAAAAAAATAGCATTACTTGAATATATGTGTAGCCAAACAAAGGCAAACTTGGAAATGTTTTTCTAATTACCTTTCTACTTACAATGTGACCTAAAAACACAACAGCAGAATAGAGATGGCGTATCATTTCTTGTTTAAATTTTTTTGAAGCTGAGTTAACAAGATTACCTTCCCAACCAATCATTTTTTGGCCGTTGCTATCAGTATATTCTGGAAATACATAATCAGGGTTATATTTTTCAAGAAGGTTCACAATCCTTCTAACCGCTCCAGGCAAAACAAAGTCATCGTCACTCATTAACCAACCGTACTTTGATGAAGTCATCATCCAAGCAGATCTCACATTCCTATCATAGCCAAGGTTTTTTTTGTTTCGTTTGAATTTAATAAATTTATACTTTTTTTTTAAATGTTTAATATATGTCTCAGTACCATCATCAGAGGCATTATCAGAAATACAAATCTCGACTTTATTCTCAATGCCTTTCATTTCTCTAATTAAAGTATTTACAAGCGATTTCAATAAATTAAATCGATTATGTGTAGGTATACAAATCGAAACAATTTTCATAAAAATACGCAAATTGAATAGTATTTAAAAATTTGTTTCTTATTATTTACATATTGACTTCCGCACAAGTTCAATTTCAAGTTACTATATTTAATTTAGCATCAGAGTAAATAATAAGGGTGTTGTGTAATCAAGGGGACACAAAAAATAGGCATTAATAGTGCGCCTTCTCCCACTCTCTTAGCATCAATAAATTCCACAATCGGTAGCCGTGTGGTTTTCCTTTCGCAAATTCTGAAAACATTTTCTCAATCTTTCTTTTGTCAAACATATTCATAACTCTGCTATTTGAACGAAGTAGCTCTTTTTTAGCATAAACTCCCAAGGTGCCACGCATCCATTCATTGATCGGAACAGCGAATCCCTGCTTCGGTTTTGTCAACAACTCTTCAGGTAACAAATCAGCAACAGCATCTTTGAAGATTGCCTTCGTCTCGCCTTTACGAAGCTTCCATTTCGAAGGAAGTGACGCAGTAAACTCAAGCAGTTTATGGTCGAGCAAAGGAGAACGGCCCTCAAGAGAGACAGCCATGGTGGCACGGTCGACCTTAACAAGCAGATCATCCTGTAAGTAAGTCTTGATATCAGCATAAACCCACTTGTCAAGAAGATTTTTCGGCTTATC
>CAYMLA010000107.1:0-1459 GCA_964390785.1 uncultured Bdellovibrionales bacterium
AAGAAGTCCTCCCATATCCAACACTCTATTTGTGGCTGAAATCATAAGCGCATTATAAGAAAAATTTAAAAAGTAATCATAATATTCAAGGTCAATTTCTAAAAGTTTTCGAGTTAAATCATCCTTATCAAGTGTGTCTTCATAATTATTGTTAATGTTTTCTAATTTTGCACGAAAGCCAGTTAGAATTAAAGAATAAAGATTCGTTGCCATTTCATTATTTTCTAATGGTTTGATGTCGCTGGCTTCTATGTTATTGATATGGTCAGAATGATGGGCTCCTAAGGCGAAAGCAAGCAAATTGGTTTGATTGGGTGTAAGTTTTTGAAAATTAATTTGATCGATTGGAGTCAATTCATTTTTTTGAGTATTTTCATTGAATTCATAAGCTAAATTCAAAAAGGCAAGGTAAAAGAAGTCAATCACAGCATCAGCATATCGATCACGGTCGAGATTGAGAGTGGAGTCACTGGATTGAAAGGCATAGGTTTTAAAATAAACTTTTGCTTTAGTTATTCGTGTCGTCCTTAGTAGGTTTGGATTACTTTTAAGATCCTCGAGTATTTCTGTGCGAAGTTTCAAGCCTTCAAGATCTCTTTGAGATCGAATGCCTTCTTTTGCACTTTCTGAAAAATCTTTTACTTCTTGTTTCATGCCTTTGCTTTGAGAAGCAATGTCATTTAAGGGTGAACAGCCAAATTGAAAAATGATGAGTCCAAATAATAGAACAAATTGTAATTTAAGCATAATAATAATCCTCCAAAATAAAAATTGAACTTTACTATTATTCATTTGAGTGAAAAATGACTATTTAAAGTTTGTTATTTGAAATTTTTTTAAGGCTATTCGTGAAAGTTTTACATTGAAACTGCCTCAATGTGGCTGTTTTGCAACAGCCACTCAGTGTGTGACTGACGCTTGAAGTTGTTTGAAAAAAATGAAATAAACAAATTGATTTAAAAATACACTATTATATAGTGCTTGGTGCGAAATAGCTCTTTTTTCTATTTCGCAAGAGCCCTCTTTCATTGACTGAGGCGAAAATTGAAAATGGGTTGATGATTAGTGGCCATTGAGAGAGAGCCACTCTATAAATTGACAATTTAATTTTTAGGTTAAGGAGAGTATTATGGGAATGCGTTTATTCGTTTTAAGTCTATTTGTTTGTATTGGTGTTTTATTTCGATTTATTCCTCATCCAGCAAATTTTACACCCGTTATTGCCTTAGCTTTGTTTGCCGGCGCTTCATTTGGAAAGACTTACTACGCTGCAATTATTCCCTTGCTTGTTTTGTTTTTGAGTGATGTGTTTTTAGGCGTTCATTCGCTTATTCCTGTTGTTTATGGAGCATTTTTGTTCATTGTTTTAATGGGGACATTTTTGAAACAAAAAAAGACTGTTTTTCGAGTTGCTGGGGGAAGCCTTTTGGCTTCATTTGTCTTTTTTTTCATCACTAAT
>CAYMLA010000107.1:1469-8193 GCA_964390785.1 uncultured Bdellovibrionales bacterium
GGCCTTGCCTTTTTTTAAAAATACATTGTCTAGCACTCTTTTGTATTCCGCTGTTTTATTCGGTTGTTTTCATGTTTTAGAGTCTGCGGTTTCTCAATTGCAACAAGATAAGGTTTCTCAAAAAGCTTAATTTTGATTGTAAAGAGTGGCTGTTTTGCAACAATCATTAAATGAAACTGCTGCAATCACGCAATGCGTTGCTTGAGAATTAAGCGGTATGTATTTTTTTTAAGTGATTGAATTTTTTTTAGGTGAAAGATTTGCATTTGCGTCCTTTTTATGCTCTAAAAAGAAGCAGTCAAAAGGGGGGCGGATGAAAGGAATTCTTTTTTCTTGTGTTTTGATTTTTGTTCTTATATCGAGTTCATATGCCAATTTGTTAAAGCAGAAAATGGTCACTCAAGTTGATCTTTTTGAACAAATTTTTGAAGATAAATATGCTGTAAAAAATCTTAAAAATCAGCTTTTTGGTTGGGATCTGCAGACTGAAATTCATCAACTTCGCTTAGCCATTCAAAATCATCCTGAAATTACAATTCATGAGTATCAACGATTGTTAAAGTCTTTTTTTGCCTCCACTAAAGATGTTCATACTGATGTTTGGTTTCATTCTACGGAGTCATCAACATTACCTTTTAATGTTTATCAAATTCAAGGCAAGTATTTCGTTTCGTATATTGATTCTAATGTTAATACAAAAATTAAGGTTGGTGATCAGTTGGTTCGATTTGGTGAACAAACCGTTGAGGATGTGGTGACGGAGTTGAAGTTGTTTTCTGGAGGATCAAGTGAATTGACTGAGCAAAGACGCGTTGAAATGGCCTTAACTCGACGCAGCCGTTCTCAATCGGGTTCAGAGGTGCCAAAGGGAGAAATTATTCTTGAATTCGTTTCAAATCAATCTGGACGTCATTATCAAGAAAAATTGAATTGGGAAACTATTCCTGAGTTGATTGATTATTCAATTATTGAACGTGATTTTTCAGGTGGTTTTTATTCTCACTTTAAAACGTCAACAATTTTTGATTCCTTTTTTAATAAATGGCAATTGTATTCAGATTACGACTTTATTGATTCTCATTTGTCGATTGGTTCTCCATTTGAAATGGGAACCCAGAAGAGTTTTGTCCCTTTTCTTGGGGAAATTTTATGGGAAAATGAAGAGCTTTTTTATGCTTATATATTTGAAAATCAATGGGGTCATCGAATTGGTTATGTTCGAATTCCAGATTACATGGGGGACGCTAATCAAATAGAATTTTTTGGTGGGTTGATGTGGTTGTTTGAAGATAAAACGGATGCATTAGTTATTGATCAGGTTAACAATCCTGGTGGTTCTGTGATGTATCTTTATTCCTTGCTGAGTTTTTTGGCAACATCACCATTGTCTGTTCCCCTTCACAGAATTTTATTAACTCAAGAAGATGTTATGGAAGCCATTCAAGTCGTTGCCGCTTTAAATGCCGTTTCTGATGAAGAGAGTGCGGTGCAATTGCTTGGGCCAAGTTTTTCTGGTTATCCCGTTGATTTAGATTTTGCTCAACAATTATCAAAATACAATAAATTTTTGTATAAACATTGGAAAGAAGGGATTCGTTTTACAAGTCCGAGTCCTTTGTTTGGGGTTCAAAACATTAAACCAAGAGCAAAGGTTTATTCTAAACCGATTGTTGTTTTGGTCAATGAGTTGGATTGTAGTGGGGGAGATTTTTTCCCTGCAGTTTTAAAGGACAACAATAGAGCCACTTTATTTGGAAAACGAACGGCTGGAGCTGGTGGATTTTTAGCTAATGTTTCTTTTCCAAATGTTTTAGGTGTTGCAGGATTTAGTCTGACTGCTTCGCAAGCGATTCGTTCAAATGGAAAATTTATAGAAAATTTAGGTGTTCATCCTGATGTTGAATATGATATTACAATTGAAGATCTTCAATTTGGCTTTAAGTCTTATAAAGATAACTTAAATGAATTGTTAAGAGAGCTTATTGTTAATCAATGAGTGACCGTTGCTCATTTATAAGCAGGCACTTTTTTTATTTCACATCAATCACTAATTGCCGCAACGAGTCTACGCTGTATTTTTTCATTTTACAAAAGAAAAAACTGTTTCTTAGAGGTTTGTGTTTGACTTTTAGATATTGAAATTTTGTTTTTTTGATTCTGTGTTTTTCTTAAGATGTTTGAATAAAAATTTTATCAATCAATCTGTCTTGCCAAGTTAAAAAAGATTCGCTAGGCTTAATAAGTAGTGGCTGCTGCAAAACAGCCAACTTGCAACAGCCACCACTTATTTGGCTGCTGCAAAAAAAACAACTAACTTTTTTGTTTGGCTTTGTTCAAATTGAACGAAGTTATAAAAGATAAGGGTGCTATATGAGTGAAAAAGAATTTGTCAATCGCAGACAACTTAAAAATTTTCTTTTATATCCTCGCTATCAAATTAAGTATGTTCTTGGACAAGTGATTACAGCTTTAGTGCTTGTTTTTTTAAATTTATTTGTATTTTATTATTTTGTATTTAAACATTATGATGAATTTCTTCGTTTGAGTTTAATTGAAGAAAACATTAAGCTTTTGTTGTATCAACAACTGAATGTTGTGGTTGTTTTTCTTGCTTTGTTTTCTGTGTTTTTTCTTTTTGTTACAGCTCTTGTTGGAATTGTTTATTCTCATCAAACGGTAGGATCAATATATAATATTCACAAAACGATTAAAGTAATTTCTGAGGGAGATCGATCTGCTCGGATTAAGTTGCGACCAAATGATGAATTTCAAGATTTGGCAGATTCGTTTAATAAGATGATGGATTCGTTATAATTCGTGGAAGCTATGCCCAAAAAAGCGATTGGGTTTGCACTCATTTTATAAAGAATTAAAAACCCAAATTCCAATTAAAATAAGATAGATAACAATTACAATTTCTAATGCGACTTTTTTTGTAAAGTTGAATTGTTCGTTTAATCCAACAACAAGTAAAATTCCAGAAAATGCAAAGGCAATTATATCAATAATAGGAACAATAGAAGAGATGGTGTGAAATACAAAGTAAGGTAAGCTTGTTAAACTTATTAAAGTAAAGAGAAGTAAAAAAGGGGCTGTTGTGTTTTTAAATATAAGAATAAAGTAATAAAAAAAGACAGATGTAACAAAAATTGTGATTAATGAAGTGATTGGCAGGATTATAAATCCCAAAATTGTATTAATGATGCTTTGAGAGATGACTCCATAGAGAGCGCCAGAGCCACTTGAAAAGATAAGAATAAGAATAATCAGTTGAGTCCATGTCCAGTTTGGTAAAGTTTTGATGTGTGCTATTGGATTTTTAAAATAATGAATAAGATAGGTTAATATTTCTTTTAAGTTTTTTGAAAGATTATACTGTTTCCAGTTTGTATTCATTTTAGGACCTTAATGATGTTGTTAAAAGTGTGAATCAAGACGAACAAGAAAATCAATCGCACCGCTGTCTGTCGTTTCGCCAATGAGAGAAGTTCTTTTAGAGAGTTCTAAACTAATGCCTACAAGGTTTGTGAGTTTTGACTCTATGCCTGTCAGCAAAATAGATGAAGGCGTAGAATATTCATAGGTTTTTCCATTAATGGTATAGTAAATATCAAGATAACGTGCCGACAAACCAGAACCAAATTTATACCGAAGACCAGAAGTTGAAGACGTTTGATAAACAATTTTGAGATCAAATTCTTTTAGAGAAAGAGTGCCGCCAGAAAAACTGGCGTCATTATAAGATCGAAGACTTCCCTCTGCGTACCAATTATCTGAAAATAAATCAATCCCTAAACTCAATTGAATTCCATCGGGGTATGCTCCAAAATTTTGAGATTTATCAGCAACAATTTCTTTGCTTATCGTTTTGAGTTCTTCTTCATCAGTTGGAAGTTCTTCAATCAATTCGCCATCAGAATTTTTCCATATCGTTTTAAGGTGAGGAGCATTGGTTACACTTACGACACTACTAACCAATCCAACTCCAAGATGAATTTTTACATTTTCAAAGGGGTCTTTACTTTGGTAAGAATTTTTTGTTTTTATAGAATTTGATGGACTTGAGAGTTCTTTGAGAATGTCTTCATAGCTGAGTTCTTGGACATTTTCATTATTTGATGGAGATCCATAAATGGTGAGGGAAAAAACAAAAATAAGGATAGCGACTAAGGTTTGGGGTAAATTCGAATTTTTCATACTTATAGATTAACCTAAATCGAGTGATTTGCAAAACTTGCCTGTTCAAATTGCTTAAAATCTGGCAATATGGATTGAGAGAAGTTGTTCAATTTACGGACTTCAGTCTAGGTTGTGTTATGAAAAAAAAGAGAGAACAGTGTTTTTGTGCATTTTGTAAAACTCCTCGTGTGGTTTATTTAAAAAAACATGTTCAAGCATTAGATGTTTTTTTGGCTTTGATATCTTCATTTTTAATTGTTTATTTTTTTACGCAGACGATTAACCCCATTTTTTTAATTGTTTTTATTTTTTTTATTGTTCTGATGGAGGGAGTGATTCAAATTCGTTGGCGCATTTCTATTGTGTGTTCAGAGTGTGGCTTTGATCCCATTTTATATTTAAAAGATTCAGATAAAGCAGCATTAAAAGTCACTGATTGTTTAGATCGTCGTAAAAATTCTATTCAATTTTGGACTAAAAAACCTCTCAATTTACCTGCAAGAAAAAATAGCAATTCATTGCTTGTATCTAAAAAATCTGTGAATAGTACTTTGTCGAAAAGAGTTTAGATTTAGAAAAACACACAAGAGGGTGATTAATTTCTTTTTTTAGATTATATTAAAGTGTTAGTGTTATAAAGTAAGGATTGTTGAAAAATAAGAAAAGTGGTTTCTAATAGAGAGCCATTTTTCGTCATTCTTTAGACTATTTTAATTGGAGGGCTGTAGAAGGTGAAGCAATTGGTGATTATTCCAACTTATAATGAAAAAGAAAATATTTCTTCTCTTATTAATGAAATTTATAAATGTTCAATTAATGTTGACGTTTTGGTTGTTGATGATAATTCTCCGGATGGAACGGGACAAATTGTAGAAGGAATTGCTCGAAATAATTCTCGAGTTCACTTGCTTTCACGTTCAGGGAAGCAAGGTTTAGCAAAAGCTTATTTGTCTGGTTTTAAATGGGGATTGGAAAAGGATTATTCAGTGCTTGTTGAAATGGATGCAGATTTTTCTCATCGTCCAGTTGATCTTGTTAAAATTCTTGAAGCCATCACTAGAAATGATTTTGTTGTTGGTTCACGTTATGTTCAAGGGGGAGGAACTGTAAATTGGGGGATAATAAGAAAAATAATTAGTCGTGGGGGAAGTCTTTATTCTAGAATTATTTTGGGTGAAAAACTCAATGATTGGACGGGGGGATTTAATGCTTGGACAAATAAAGCTCTTAAAGAGATTGAGTTAGATAAAATTCGATCTGAAGGTTATAGTTTTCAAATTGAAATGAAATACCGTGCTTTAAAAGCAGGTCTTAAAGGTGTTGAAGTTCCTATTATTTTTGAAGATCGTCGAGTTGGCCAAAGCAAGATGAGCATGAAGATTGTCATTGAAGCTTTTTATAAAGTTTGGGGAATACGCTTTTCAGTATGAAGTATTTAAGTGTAAGTTTGTTTTTGTGTTTTATTTTTGTTTGGTTTCCAGAATGGTTATGGGGAAAGCCTTATCAGTATGGAAAAATTATTGTTCCTGTATCTCAGGTTTATGAATCACCTAATTTTGATTCTCGTGTTTTAGGGGTTTTTAAAGAGAATCAAGTTGTTATTCTTTCTAAAAAAAGGTTTGGTTTTTTTTATAAAGTGAGATTGAAAAAGGGGTCGTGGGGTTTCCTTTCAGATGTTGAAGTTGAACCTAGTGCTATTCCTCCAGTAAAAACTCGTGTAGAAAACACCCAAAAGAAAGTTTCCCCCGATGTGGAAGCAAATAAAAGAAAGTCCATGGGTTCTCAACAGCTACCGTTACGTAAACAAAAAAGAGAAAAAACAAAACGAGTTACAAAAAAAATTCCAGAAAAGAAAGTCTCAAAAACAGTTGAAAAAGAAAAGGATGCTTCTGAAATTAAAAAAGATGAAAAAATAGAACCTGCAAAAGAAACAGAAAACGCTGAAGATAAAAAGCAAGAAAAAGATTCAAAACCCAAAAAGCCGTTTGTTTGGCAAAAGTGGATTGGTCCGACTCTTGGAACGGTTCATTATAGAGAGGTTGCTATTGGAAAACCTTTTAATGAGCCATTATTGTTTTATGGAGTTCAGGCGTCTGGACCAGATTTGCTTTTTTCTGGAGGGTTGTCGACAGTTAATTTTCTTGTGCACTATGGAGCTCCAGATTATTTTAAAAAGACAACCGGAAATGATGCAAGTGGTTTTATGGTTATGTTTGATGGTCAGCTTGATATTCCATTTGATTCATCAACAAATCATTTATTAACCATGGGAGTTGGTCCTTTTGTTATTTATAATAAGTATGATATCAAGGCTGGGCAAGTTCCTTTTTCTATCGAAGAATTACGTTTGGGGGCAACTTTTAATGTTTCATTTGGTTTTGCTCTTTATGATTATGCAGTTAAAGCACAGGTAAAATATGTTTTAGAAAAAGAAAAGTATCTTTCTTATTTTCTTTCTTTTCAATTTCCCTATTGATAGAGGCTAAGGACCCGTGTAACAATAATTTATACATTTTAACTTGTTCTTTTTGCCCAACTTCAATTT
>CAYMLA010000108.1:0-3188 GCA_964390785.1 uncultured Bdellovibrionales bacterium
TGAAAGAAAAGCATTAGAGCACAAAATATTAAAATCCATTTCATAATCATAAGCCTCCTTAATTAAGCTTATACATTTATTTTAACAATTTTTCTAATCATTAATCCACCAATGATTTGAAGTCCAACCATTGTAAGCAATAAAACTACACCTAAGGTTGTAGTAAACAGAGGCATAACAAAGGCAGGATCAAGGATAAGAAAAACCACCAACAAAATCAGTGGGACTAAAGTAATAATTACTCCTTGCATAATTCCTTGAGCTGTTAAGGCTTGAATTTTCTTTTCGAGCTTTTGTCTTTCACGAATTGTAACCACAATCGTTGCAAAAGTTTCAGCCATATTTCCGCCCGTTTCTTTCAAAATATTAATAGACGTAACAAACATTTGAACATCGGGTCTTGGAATTCGTTCACCAAGTTCAAGTAAGGCCTCTTCAACCGTTTGACCAATTCGTATTTGAGAAAGCACAAGGCTAAATTCTTGACTGATTGGATTGCTCATATTTTCCACAACACGCTCCATAGACTGAGTGATGCTTAAACCACTTTTCACCCCATTAGCCATTATGGTAAGACCATCCACCATTTGATCAACAAAACGATCACATCGTTTTTCGTATAAATGAACAATCAATCGAGCCGGCAAAATCCATCCAATTAAAACAAAAAAACTTCCAACAAGAAGTCCAGGAATAAGGTTTGGCCATAATAATACAAAAAAGAGCAACCCCATTCCAAAACTCAGAAGAAGAAGTGTAATGGTGATTTGTTTACGATTAACTTCAACAAACATACGATCAAGAAGTCGGATGATTTCTTCTCGTTGCCCAAGACTTTTGTCGTAAAGAAAGCGAAGAATTCGTTCATTCCACAAATAAACAATAAAAAAGGCGAGAAAAAAAATAACCGGATAAAGAATCCATTCCTGTGTGATGAGTCGATAAACCATATCCATTATTTATCATCTCCTGAAACTTTTTTTAGCATTGTGTTTTTTCTCATATTCATTTGAGGTGGAATAAATTTTTGTTTTTGTGTTTTTTGTTCAATTTGTGGTTCAGATCGACCAGAGGAAGAAAACATATCTCTTGGAATGACAATGCCTTTTTGTTCGAGTTTTTCAATAAAAGTAGGAATTAATCCCATGGCTTGAAATTGTCCAATAATTTTTCTGTTTTTATCAAAGCCTTCTTCTTTATAACGAAAAACCTCCTGTAAGGTGACCGTGTCACCTTGCATCCCAACCACTTCTGTGATGCTAATGACTTTTCGGCTTCCATCAGAGAGTCGACTGATTTGAACGATTAAATGAACGGCACTGGAGACTTGTTCTCGAATGGCCTTAATGGGAAGTTCCATTCCCGACATCAGACAAAGGGTTTCTAATCTTCCAATGGATTCTCTTGGAGAATTGGCATGAACCGTTGTCATTGATCCATCATGCCCTGTATTCATGGCTTGTAGCATATCAAGCGCAGCTCCATCACGAGTTTCTCCCACGACAATTCGATCTGGTCTCATTCGAAGAGAGTTTTTAATGAGGTCACGAATAGAAATTGATCCAGAGCCTTCAATATTGGCTGGGCGAGTTTCTAAGCGAACAATATGCTCTTGTTTTAGTTGTAATTCAGCAGCATCTTCAATAGTGATGATTCGCTCGGCTGAAGGAATAAAACTGGATAAAACATTAAGGAGTGTGGTTTTACCAGATCCAGTTCCTCCGGATATAACAATATTGAGTCCATTTTCGACACAAATTTTTAAAAATGCAAGCATGGATTTGGTGATTGAATTCCACTCAATGTAATTCTGAGCAGTAATGGGATCTTGTGAAAACTTTCGAATGGTTAACGCCGGTCCATCAATAGATAAAGGCTCAATGATGGCATTAACACGGCTTCCGTCTTGGAGTCTTGCATCTTGATAGGGTGTTTTTTCATCGATTCTTCTTCCTAAAGGCGTAACGATTCGTTCAATGACGTTTCTAAGGTGTGCGTTAGAGGTAAACGTAATCGGAGATGAAATAACGCGCCCCTTTTTTTCAATGTAGATTTGATGGGCTCCATTAACCATAATCTCTGTCACGTCTTTATCCGCAAGAAGATCTTCCAAAGGACCTAAACCAAGGGCTTCATCAAGAACTTCTTTGATAATTTGAGAGCGTTCTTCTCTAGAAAGTTGCGGCGCCTCTGTCCCGACGATTTGAGTGATCATTTGTTGAACTTTTTGTCTAAGAGCCGATTCTTTTGTGGGATCTCCTTGTGTGTCTGTAATTCCTTTTTTTAAATCCATGGCTTCGATGAGTTGCTTATGAACAGAAAGCTTAAGGTGAATTTTTGGAGTAATAGACTTTTTATTTTCATTGGGAGTTTTTGATGATGAAGCTTGCTTATTATCAAAATAAGAAGAATTGATCTTCGGTTTATTTAATTGGTCTAGTTTTTGGAGCAATCCCCCAGAAAGCTTTCGAACAATATCAAAATAGGAATTTGAAAGAGGCGTATTTGCCGAGGTAAGAATAAACGGCGTTGAAGATTGAAGAGAGCGATTGGTTGTTATGTCATCTTGTGGAATAAGCCCAAGAATCGGGTGCTTTAAAGTGCTTGAAATGGCATTCGGTGAAAGCAAAGATTTATTAAACTTGTTAATAATGATTTGAATCATTTCTGATGGAACAGTAGCCGAAAGAAGTTCGTTTTGAATTCGAAGAGTTTGATTGACCACCAAAATTTCAGGCGTTGTGATGACACATAAAACGGTGCAAAGTTCAATGAGAGACATTTGGGGAGGAGAAAGTTCGGTTCCCAAATCAAGAACAATATACTTATAGGCTTGAGAGAGAGATTGAATTTGTTTTTTTAATAAACCCGGATCAACAGCGAGTTTCTGATCGGGAGTATATACAGCGCCAATAAAATGAATTCCACTTTTATGGGGTGTAACAAGGGAGCGAAGAGTATGATTATTTATGGGGCCTGTATAGTCGCAAAGATCGGATAGAATTTTATTAGGCCTTAAACCAAGAATAATGTTTTGATCTCCACAACTGTTTGAATCTGCATCAACTAAAAGAACAGGCACTCGAAGTTCGGCCATAATTGCAAGTGATAAGTTGGAGGCAAAAATACTTTTTCCAACACCGCCTTTGCCGGTAAAAAATACGCTATGCAACGACTCATCTCACTCA
>CAYMLA010000108.1:3198-8160 GCA_964390785.1 uncultured Bdellovibrionales bacterium
GGCTGCTGCAAAATGGTCAACTTTTTTGTTGGCTTCGCGCAAGTCTGTCGTTAACAAAAAAACTGTTTTCTATTGCTCATAGACTTATCGGTGATTTAGAATTTAAAATTAAGAATTAAGAATCGATATTGTCGCTTGTTATTCTCTGAGCCTAAACTTTTCTTTTATCTTTTCAGCCCCCGCACTGGCTGAACTTTTGATGATGGGTGTAACAAAAACAACAAATTGACTTTGGTTTCGACGAAAGTCTCGTGAAGCATAAAGGCTCACAATGGGATTTTGAACATCTGGAGGAAGACGATTGTAACCAATTCCACTAGAGTTTGAAATAAGTCCTCCGACTGCGGCACTTTGTCCACTTCGAACAACAATAACTGTTTGCATAGAGCTTTGAGATGTTGTTGGCCCTTGTTGAGTGTGACTAATTAAACTGCTCAGAGAAAAGTCCATATCAAGCGAAATACTATCCGATTGTTCTCCTAAAATAGAGGGAGTAATAACCGTTTGAAGACCCACATCAGAAAAATTTGTTGACGCTACTCCTTCGGTGCTAAGAACTTGATAGGGAATTTTTGAGATTGAGCGAAGCGTTCCCTTTTTTCCATCTTGAACGATTAAACTCGATGAATGAAGAACACGAGCATGACCATGTTGTTTGGCAGAATTAAGCTTTGGCAATAAGTTATTGATGGTTCCAGCAAGAGTGCTAACAATACCCCCTGGAGCACGACTATCGGATTGAAAACTAACTTGAGTGGCATCAGAAATTCCTGGTGTCCATTGAAAGCGAAAACCTTTTTGATAATCTTTTTGAAGTTCAACATAATGAACGACAAGTTGAATGATTTTTCCTGGAGGAGGCGCCGCTGAAGGTTTAACTTTGATAAGATCAATGATGATTCCTTTTTGTCTTGTTTTAAGCACACCGTCCATTTCTGCATCAAGAATGATAACGTCAGGAATATAGGTTTGTGCAATTTTAATGGCTCGGTGTTTCTCATCTTCACTATTAGCCCAACCTTCAAGAATAAATTTTTCGTTTATTGCACGCACTTGAATTTCAGGATTATTAATGTCTCTTTGTATAAATTCTGCAATTTTTCTTTGAGCGAGAGGACTCAGAGTAACAAGCGAAGAGGCCACACCATCGTATTGCCGGATGACGCCATGAATGCGATTCATTTCTGATGGAAGCAGGATTTGTCCATCAACGATAACTTTGCTATTTAAAATTTTAACATTAATTCCTTCAACCTCTCCAAGAAGCTCTTTAATTTCTTTTGCAATTTTTGTTAGGTCACTTTTTTTAACATCAACAATAAATTCTCCAATTTTTTTTCCTTTGGTGTCGTGTACAGTGATTGTTCCAACGCCTTCGCGTTTTGGGTCAAAGCGAAGTGTTTTGCTTTCTTCTGACCAACTGATACCAGTTACCTTTCTCCAACTTCCTTTAAATGAGGGCTTTTCTTTGACATAAGGGAGATCAAGATCTTTTGATATTCCAATGTAAAGGCTAATGTATTCACGTTGTCTAAATTTACTTTTATCTGCATAGACATTTTGTAAACTAAAATGAGTTATTATCACAACAATAAAAGTGAATGTAAAAAATAAACTTAATTTTTTCATGCTAAACTCCATAAATAAACCTCATTTCTCTATCCTTCAAGTTTAGAGTGGAACAAAGCCTCCACGCGCCTTTTTTGGGGGAAGTCGTTTTTTAGTGGGCGCTTTAGGCTTTGGTGGTTCTGATGATGCCGGAATTCGAGACGGAATGTTTGTAAATTGAGAAGTTTGTCCAACAACATCACTTATTCCAATCGGTCTTGATTTAGCAATAAACTTATCGTTAGGATTTCTTAGCACTGTAAATAAATTTCCTGGAGCTGTGGTTAACATATAAACCAATTTTTGTGCCTCTTCGATATCAACTTCAATTGTAATGGTTGAATATTGCGTGTCTCCTTTAAGACGAATCCAAGAGGGAGACCGGGGATCACTTTCAACATCAAGTAGACGCGGGATATTGTGCACAATGTTTTGTCCTGTTGCCAGAACAATGATGTCCTGTAAGAGAAGCTGTACCTTTTTAACTTGGTTAACTCCCGCACCAACGTCAACAGCAGCTAAAATATCAATTCGATCTCCAGGCTGTATGAGCTTATTGACTCCTCTAACGTTATCCAGAGGAATTGATAAAGCTCGTTTTTTGGGCGCAATTTGAAGTGAAATTCCAGTGTCCGGTCCTGGTGTTAAAAGCTTCGTTTCTAAAACCTGTTCCCCTTTTTTAATGGGTGCAACAGCCACTTGGCCAATCACCGTTTCAGGATTTGAAATGGCGTGTGGTTCAATAAAACTAATCGGTCTTTCAACGATAGTGAGCATGGTTTCGTTGAGTGTTTGCATGTCTGCAATGTCTTCTGCGGCAACAACAACACGTTTTGTTGCCCCAAATTTATTATTGTATTCCGCTTGCTTTTCTTGTGAATAAGTATAGAGCATAAACACTGCAATAAAAGCAGCACCAATAGAGATCCACAGAGTCCTGGTTTCATTGGTATTCATAAATTCTGCTCCTTATAGTCCAAAACAAAATTCATTTTTAATCTCCACATTGTGGGTTAATGCATATTCCATACGTTATTTTAATCCAAACAGGATTTACACCACGCCCTTGGTATCTTTGATTTTCAGGTAAAATCATATTAAGATCACGTCGTCCTGGAGTTTCTTTGGATGGAATTCCTAATGCTATTTTTCTTTCGGTCGCATAAAATCCATCGGCATTTGTGCTTTCGTCTGATACAATCGCGTGAAACCGATGGCCTCGCAATTGATATCGAATCGTCTCTATAGGCATATTAAAACGATTGTCTCTAAAATACACAAGATTTGATCGATGTCGAAAAGTTTCAAAAGTGTAATTACGAGCGGCAATTGATTGAAGAATGCCACTATGAACCACGCCAAAAAAACCAATTGAATACCCCAGCAAGACAAGGAAAATAACTAAAAAAGGAATAGACTCGATAATAGCCATTCCGTTTTGATTATTAAGTGGGGAAAATGATTTTATTTGCTTCATTTAACACCCATTGTCTGCCATAAGAACATAAGCGTCCTCGTTAATAAAGTTATTATTAAATCGGTGATCCAAGCCTTGTTTGATTTCTTTAAAGCGATTTTGAGTGTTCATAAATTCATAACATTCATTGGAACTCGGCTCTCGAAAAAGGAAACTACCAATAAAAGTTTTAAAATAATTTTCTTCATCGCTGGTTTGTCCAAGAAATGGAAAACGAAAAGATAAAATTTTCGAGTTAAATTCAATGCGAACGCCGTCAAAGGGAGCTCCTTCTGAAAAGCTTTCATGTTGTCCAAAGAGCTCATCATGATTGGCAATCCCCCCCTCTAAAAGATCCTGAGGAACTTCAAACCACTGCATTCGGTAAAAGCTGCCTAACTCTGGTGAAAAAAGAAGCTCTTGGTACTTTTGATTTCCACGTTCAATTTGTTTTTCTTTTGAAAGATGAGCGGCATGATAACTGCGAGCTGCAGAAAATGTAATGTATTGAGTGACTTCAACAACAGCAAGTGTGACTGTCCAAGCAAATAAGACCACAGATAATCCAAGGCATAAAACCAATGCAAATAAAAAGTCAAGTGTGATTAAGCCTCGAGAGTTACAGGGTTTCATAAGTCAATATCTCCTCTAAGGGTTGTTTGTCTTTTATACTGATTGGGATGCATTGATCGTGCACGATTTGGCTCAACCCAAACTCCACTCTCAATCATTCCTGCCGTTTTCTTCCAAGGAGATTTGACAAGAGATTGAAGGTGATTTTTGCTTTCAAATTGATTCAATACAAAATAAGCAATAGAAAAGAGAATAACCATAATTAAAACGGCTTCAATAACGCCTTGGCCTCTTTCGTTTTTAATTGGATTTAGAGTGAGTTTTTTCATAAGAAAGAACTCCCTTTTTGAATGAGACTGAGGTGACTGATCCAACCAAAAAACAAAGCAACCGAAAACGGAATTTGATGAAGACTTAACTGGCTTGTCTTATGCGTTCTTTTAAAAAATAAAGAAATTAAATTTTGAAAAAATTGTTTAAAATTTTTGTTTAAGATAATAATAAGTAACCCTAAAATTAAACCCCAAATAAGAGAGAGAACAAAGGTTTCAATCAAAGCATTCCAAGTGAAAAGAGGACTAATGGCGAGAAGAATTTTAACATCCCCTCCGCCTAGAGCTTTAATGAGCATGAGAGGGACACCCAAAACAAGAGCTGTTCCGAAACTAAAAACAAGGGGAAGCCAAGGGGGGTTCTCTTTTAAAAGCAGAGCTGAACAAAAAGCAATAAAAAAAGAGGACACAAATAACCAATTGAAGTATTTTTTCCGATAGAGGTCACTAACAACTGCGGCAAGCAGAAGAAAGGAGATGATAAGAATGTCAGCAGACAAGAAAAAATGATCCATATCTCTCTTCCTCCTTTCGTGTTATATATAATATAATCCACTTAGTTTATTTCGCACCAACTCCTAATTAAGGAGCTCTCCACTCGTTGCCTTTTCCTTTATACTTAAAGCCACTACCTGTTGTGATTTGTTGTTCAATTCGAACTCCAAGTCGTGGTCCTGATTCATAAAAGGTTTCTTTGGGAATTTTTAAAAAAATTCCCATTAAAGCAAACACAAAAATACTTAATAACAGCACCAGTTCAGTGGTCATGGCTTATCTTTTTAAATAAAATATTAATTGCCAGTAAAATCATTGATTTGTCCGCCAACGGACTCGACTTTACTTGTGACAACAGTCATGATTTTATCTTTTAAAACCATCGCCAAAGCGACGATAACAACAAGAAGAAGAATGTATTCGGTTGCTCCTTGAGCGGATTCATCTTTCCAAAATCGTTTTAAAAAAGCTTTCATCTTTTTCATTTTTTTATCCCCT
>CAYMLA010000109.1:0-8088 GCA_964390785.1 uncultured Bdellovibrionales bacterium
TATTTTGTTGTTTTTCTTTTTTCATTACAATCTTATATTGCCCAAATTACTTTTAAATCTTTTTATTACAAAGTTTTTTAATTTCAATAATATCGGCAATAACATTCACAGCCTCTTGAAGACCTGGCTTTTTTAAATATTCTTTAATTCGCTCTTCTTTAGTGAATTTTTTGAATTTCTCATCTTCCTCTTTCTTTTTATCTTGTTCTTTTAACAACTCATTCAATTGAACAACTTTTCCTTTTTCTTTTGCTTTTTTAAGATCATCCACAATTTTTTTAAATTCTGTGTTCTTAGCAACTCGATCTTGAGATTTTTTCTTTAATTCAGAAATTAATTTAGAATCGATTTTATCCCACTGATCTTCACCTGAATGAACAAAGGCGGAATCCGAAATAAAACTTTGAATTTTTGTTGGAGGCAATGAATAATCCAATGTTTTTTCCCCAATATCATCAGAATCAAATGGACTGGGAATAATAATATTAGAACTCACCCCTGAATGTTGTGTGCTCTCTCCAGCAGGAATATAAAACATACCCACTGTCACTTTTAATGCACCTAAATTTTGAGGAATGGGAACAACAGATTGCACACTTCCCTTGCCAAAAGTATGATCTGATCCAACAATAACTGCTCTTTGATAATCTTGTAAAGTTCCAGCAACAATTTCAGAAGCACTTGCACTAATCCGACTCGTTAACACAACCAACGGTTTTGAAAAGTCAACACTTTCATCTGTGTCTTTTAAAACAATTTGTCCTTTAGAAGGCATACGAGAAGACTGCTTAACAACATTTCCAGTTTTAAAAAACAATCCAGCAATTTTAACAGCATCTTCAAGACTTCCTCCCCCATTATTGGACAAATCAAGAACCAATCCGCTCACTCCCTTTGAATTAGCTTCAATCAATAATTTTTTTAAATCATTAGAACTTGTTCGCCCTCCCCGTTTTGAATCTGCATAAAATGAAGGCAAGTTAACAACTCCAACTTTAATTTTTTTATTTTTAATTGTTCTCTCAATAATGCTTAATTGAGCGGCTTCATCTTCTAAATTAATTTTGTCCCTCTTAAGCTTTACAATAAATGATTTTTTCTTTCCTGATTCTTTTCTTAGAATTTGAAGACGAACAATTGAATCCTTAGGCCCTCTAATTTTTCTGACAACATCTCGCAATTCCCACTCAATGACATTTTCCATCAGCCCCTTATCTCCTTGACCAACAGAAACAATCATGTCTTTTGGCTCGAGCTTACCTGTTTTTTCGGCAGCTCCTCCTGCAATTAACTGTTCAATAACCGTAAATCCATCTTTATTGCTTAATGTCGCTCCAATCCCTTCCAAAGACAATTTCATGTTAATTTCAAAATCTTCCAATACTTCCTTGGAAAAAAAAGAAGAATGAGGATCGTAGGATTTTGCTCCAGCATCTAAATAATTGGCATAAACATCTTCCTTTTTCAAATCCTTCACTCTACGATAAAGTCTTTCATAATTTCTAATAACATGATCTTTAGCTTCTTTGAGTACCATATCCGTTGCAATGTAATTAGAAATTTGAAATTGAAGATACTTCAATTGAAACTCATTAAGTTCTTTTTTAGTTTTTGCATATTTTCTTTGATCAGGGTCATAAACAAAACTTAAACTTTTATCAAATTTAAATGTTTTTTGTTTTAAAGTTTTTCGAGCAAATTCCATTCTTTCCTTTACTCTTTGAACGTAAAGCTCCTGAACCTTGTCTAAAACCGAACAATCTTGATTTTTTATCTTATCATAGATGCCTTTCATCATTTTTTTTACATCATCAACATCTGATTGAAGAAGATAAAGTTTAATTGAATCTATTTTCTCTATATACTGATCAATCAATCGATTTTCTAACTCTAAACTGCGTTTATTGTATTTAATGTGTTGATTTAAAAAACCTTGTTCTATTGGGCGCAAATGACGACATTCTAAATGAGCGGCAAAGACTGTCGATGCAAAAAACCAAACCAATAAAAAACCAAATGTTTGTAACCTAAGATGACTCATTCTCATTTTGTCTATCCTTTCATCTTAAAAAATTAATCCAATCCAAAACCTTTCCATTATTTTAAACTATCTTCAAGACTATCGGCACAAAATTATTAAATTAAAAAGATTTATTGATCTTTCCCATTAAGAGACATAAATTCACTCTGACGTCTTGCATTAAGGTCTTGTTAGCGACTAAATAGTGGCTGCTGCGAGTTGGCTATCATGCTACAAATTTGGCTGTTTTGCAACAGCCACTAAATATGAAATGATAACTGCTCTTCTTGAGTCATCTCACTTGATTCTGTATGATCAACAAAGACTTCTCTTTTAACGTATTTTCCTGAACAGGTTTCAATCGCAAAAAAACACATTTCGGAATAATCTTTTTTCAATTGACTCATTTCGTCCACAATCAGAGCGATGTTTTTAGGATCATCATCTGACATACCAAAACGATGATATGAATTATACCCATAAACTTCAATGGCTTTTTCAACAGATAATCGAATAGCTCTTTTTTTTAATTCTGGAACACTTAATTTTAAATCGGGATCTCCCAATTGCTCTTTTCGAACTTGAATATTACTCACAGGAAAGACACAGAGATAATTGGGCTCATTAGGTAAAAAACCCTGTTTTACCAACTCATAGATTCCCTGTTTAATCGTATCCGGATGATGTCCACGAGCCGTAATCACAGACAATGGTCGATGATTAAATGTTGCATGATAAAAACACGGCCAAGAAGGCCCCTTCCAATGAAGATCAGGTTGTTTTAAGGCGTTGTTCACATCTTCAATAAACAACTGTTTTTTCCCCTGCCAACGTTCATATAAATTTAATTTTCGATCTCGAAAACAACGAAACGTTCCAACCTCATCATTAGGATCAATAAAATAATTGGCATAAACACCACGAATCCCAATATCAGAATGAACTTTTGCAAATTCCCCACTGGATAATTCAATTTCTTTTTTTCTATCTTTTTTTGAAAAAATAATAAGTGGTGTAGATAAAAAAGCAACATTATCATCAAAATCAAAAAAATAAAAACTTCTTCCACCTAAATGATAATTACGATCTTTTTCTTTTTTCCTTTCAATATCAAACTCTAACTGAACAGACTTACTCTTCAAACGAACTCTTTTAAACAAAGAAGACCAATAATCTTTCATTGCCGATTACAAACCCAAAGAAGCGGAACGTCTGATAACCTTTTTTCTGCTCACTGTTTTGCTCTCATTATTTCTAGACTTTTTAGTGACCTTTGCGTCAGTTGTATTTTTCGATTTAACTTTTTTCTTTTTCGTAACTGCTTTCTTTTTCGCAACTGCTTTCTTTTTTTTCTTTTTTGTTTTCTTAGACGCCTTTAATGCCTTTTCAACTTTCTTCGTTTTTTTAATCGCGTTCTCTTTTTTTGTTTTTCCTGATTTTTTCTTTTTTAAAATAACTTCTTTTCCGCCTTTTTCATTTAATAACTTCAATGCCAACTCAAGAGTAACATCTTCGCTTTTAACCCCTTCAGGCAATGACACATTTACTTTTCCACATTTAACATAAACCCCATAAGGACCATTCATCATTTGAATTTCTTCTTCTGTGTCAGGAAATTTCCCTAAAGTGGCTAAAGGGGATGCTCGACGACCTCGCGCTTTTTTAGGTTGAGCTAATAAATCTAGTGCACGCTCTAGATCAACATCAAATAAATTCTCCACCTTAGGAATTGATCGATAATCTCCATCATGAACGACGTAAGGGCCAAAGCGTCCCAATCCCACTTTAACATCTTTTTGCGTATCGGGATGAGTTCCAATCGATTTTGGCAGTGAAAGAAGTTCTAAAGCTTCTTTCATCGTCACTTCTTCTGGTTGAAGAAACGATGGAATCGCCATTCTTTTGGGTTTTTCTTTTTCCGCATCCGATTCACCAAGTTGCACATAAGGACCATAACGACCATTTAAAACATAAACTGAAAAACCTGTTTTTGGGTCTTCTCCTAATGCATCAGCACCAGATATTTTTTGATCAATCAATTTACTTGCAATTTCTTCAGTCATGTCACTCGGAGATTGAGCGTCTGGAAGCGAAGCACAGATTTCATCACCATTAACCCGCTTACAAACATAAGCTCCATAACGTCCAATTCGAAACACAAAATCAGAAAGACCTTCTAAATAAATTGAACGTGCCTTATCAGGATCAATTTCATCACTTTTCATTTCAACTTGATTCAACAAACCTTCTTTTCCATGGTAAACTCGATTGAGATACTCAACCGTATCTAATTCTCCATCAGCGATAACATCAAGTGATTTTTCCATATTAGAAGTAAATTCAACATCAACAAATTTTGATAAATACTTAACAAGCAAATTAGAAACAACCATTGCAGTAAAAGTTGGAACCAAAGCATTGTTTTGTTTTCGAACATAACCACGATCCATTATTGTTCCAATAACGACAGCATAAGTCGAAGGTCGTCCAATGCCAGCCTTTTCCATTGTTTGCACAAGACTCGCTTCAGTAAAACGCGCTGGAGGCTTTGTTTCATGACAAACCGTTTGAGCTTGTCGATTTTTTACCGCTTCACCTTCTTTTAATTTCGGCAATCGAATTTCACGATCAAGTAAATCCATTTCAGGATCATCAGAACCCTCAACATAGGCTCTCAAAAACCCAGGAAACTCTATAGTCATGCCTGAACTAGAAAAAATATACTCTTTAAATTGAAATTTAACACTAACTTGATTATGTCTAGAATCTTCCATTTGACTGGCAATGGTTCGCTTCCAAATTAAATCATAAACCTTAAACAACATCCCCTCTAATCCTGACTCATCTGGAGCAACAAATTGCTTTCCGGCAGGACGAATAGCCTCATGAGCTTCTTGTGCCCCTTTTACTTTTTTTCCTGAATAAGAGCGTCGCTCAGATGGCAAATACTCCTTCCCATATCTGGATTGAATACAATTGCGAGCCGCAACGACAGCCTGTTCAGACAAAAACGTTGAATCTGTTCTCATATAAGTAATGTAACCTTGCTCATACAATTTCTGTGCAATCTGCATTGTTTCACGTGAACTAAGCCCTAATTTTCGATTTGACTCTTGTTGCAATGTCGACGTAATAAATGGTGGCGCAGGTTTTCGCATAATTAATTTTTGCTCAACCTCTTTAACGACCCATGATTTTAGTTTAACCTCTTCAGTAATTTGATCTGCTTGAAGTTGATCCAAAAGCAAAACATCCCGATCAGGATACAATTCCCCTGTCAATCCATCAAAGTCTTTTCCCGTTGCTATTTTTTTTCCTTTAGTACTAACAAGCTTAGATTCAAATTCAACACCTTCTTTTTCTAAAAGAGATGTGCATCCAGAATAACTCGCTTTTTTAAAACGAATTCTATCTCGTTCTCGTTCTGTTATCATGCTTACAGCAACAGATTGAACACGACCTGCTGATAAACCATAAGCCACTTTTTTCCATAACAATGGAGACAATGTATATCCAACCAAACGATCCAAAATTCGTCTTGCTTCTTGAGCTTTAACCAAATTGTAATCGATATCTCTAAATTTATTTAAAGCTTCATCAACAGCTTCTTTAGTGATCTCATGAAACACCATTCGTTTTATTGGAACTTTTGGCTTTAAAACTTCAACCAAGTGCCAACTGATGCTTTCTCCCTCTCGATCTTCGTCCGTTGCTAAAATAAGTTCTGATGCCTCAGCTAATTTATCTTTGAGTCCTTTAACAATTTTAATCTTCGATTTGGGAATACAATAAAGAGGATCAAATCCTTGCTCAACATTCACGCCTAATTTTGCCCACGCTTCCTTTTTATATTTTAACGGAATATCTTTTGCTGACTGAGGCAAATCACGAATATGCCCCATACAAGATTCAACAACAAAATCATTCCCTAAAAATTTTCGGATTGTTTTTGCCTTAGTTGGAGACTCCACAATAACTAATTTTTTACCATTAACTGAACGTTTTGCCATGAATCCGTATCCCCTTTTCCACTACAAACAAAAAAACATTAATAATAACAAGTGACTGATTCGAAACAAACACCACTTTATCTTCCCTATACTTTTAAAACCATGCTGTGTAAATTTTAAACGAGCAAGCGGATTATATTTTTGACTAATCGCATTCACAATCAGAGATTCGAATAAAACAATTTTAAACTCAGCGCATTAAGATCTTTTATCTTAACGAAATAACTAATATTAATTGACTCTTTCTCCATTTAAAAAAAAGACAACCTTTGCTTATAAAAAATAATTCATCGACTAACGAAGGGGATGATATATTATTTAGTGGCTGCTGCAAAACAGCCAACTTTTTCCGCCCAAGGCGGAAGAGTGATTCGTTGGCTTCGCTCAAATCTCACTGCGACGTACTTAATGTACGCCTCGTTCGATTTGAACTCGCGCGCCTCAAATTTGACTATTTTGTTTTTTGAAAAAACATGTTTTTTAAAGTGGAGTCCGCGTTATGAAAGAACTTAAGCATTTTAATATACAAAACCATACTATTGAGTATCTCTTCACTGATATAGATGACACATTAACAAATAATGGTCATTTAAGGCCTGCCGCTTACGAAGCCTTATGGCTACTTTATGAAGCGCATATTAAAGTTATCCCCGTAACAGGACGTCCAGCAGGTTGGTGTGAATTGATTGCCAGACAATGGCCTGTAGCCGGTGTTATCGGAGAAAATGGTGGGTTTTATTTTTCTTATCAAAATGGAAAAATGAATCGTTTTTTTTCTCAAAAAAGCACGGAACGAAAAGAAAATAAAATAAAATTAATAAAAATTTACAAACAAATCAAAAATGAAGTTCCTCATTCCAGATTATCCAGCGATCAGTTTTGTCGCCTCATTGACTTAGCCATCGATTATTGTGAAGATATACCTCGTCTTAATGACAATGAAATAAAACAGATCATTGAAATTTTTCATCAACATGAAGCTCAATGCAAACTAAGCTCTATCCATATCAATGGCTGGTTTGGAGAGTTCGATAAATTATCAACCAGTCTTTATTTTTTAAAAACAAATTTTAAACTCAGCCTAGATCAAATTAAAAAAAAGACCACTTTTATTGGAGATTCACCCAATGATGAACCCATGTTTGAATTTTTCCCTTTAACTTTTGGAGTCTCCAATCTTTCACAGTTTGAATCTCAACTCAAGCACTTTCCTACATACATTGCACCCTCACCGGGCGGAGAGGGCTTTAAAGAAATTTCTCAAAAAATAATTTCTTAAAATAACTGTTTCAAAATAGAGCACTCATTAAATTTAAAAAAAATTAAAAACATCCGATTCTAATATTAATATGATCATTAACAACATTTTAATTATACCTACTATCGTCTTGGTTATCTTATTTTTTTCATTAACTTCTCATACAAATGAAAAAAAACCACCGACAAGTGGATTTAATCTTACTCTGTATAGCTGCGGTGAATGCTGGAGAACTGACCCTCAAAAATACTTTAACTTTCTAAATTTTAATCCTTCTGAAAAGATAAAAAGAGCTATTATTCAAAAAGAATTCATTAGTTTAATTGAATGGTCAATTCCAGATCTTCAGTTGTTTACTAAAACATGTAATCAATTACAAGATTTTTGCTATTCATCAGATACAAATAGAGCTAAGCGAATTATAATTCCTACAAACAGGAGTTCTCCTGAATGTAACTTAAAAGATATTTTTTCTAAAACAACAAGAATTCGCAACTCAGCACAACGCTCTCAAGAACTTGCAAATCAATTGCTTCAAGCCAACTTTGACCCCTGTTGTTTAGATTCAACAATAATTGGACATTTATTGCGTGATCGCAGTAAAGATCAAGCAGGAATTGACTCCCTTCTTGGAGGAAACAGAAATCCCTTACTCGTTGTTGAAGAAAAAAACTTACCCATAAATGGATTTATTACTGGTGAAAGCTTGTCTTTAGGACTTATTGGCTACAACAACGAATTAGTTGTAATGCTTAATGAACATGGAGTTATTGAAGTCACAATGGTTTGGGCTCCTCTAA
>CAYMLA010000110.1:0-7947 GCA_964390785.1 uncultured Bdellovibrionales bacterium
GTCTCATAATAGATGGTTGCAAGCATATTCAGTAGGATCGCATTTTGAGGATCAACTTTCTGAGCTTGAATAAGAAGCTGTTCAGCAGAAAAAAAATCTCTGTTTTTTATTTTTTTTTCAGCTGCAGTTATAATACTTTTTGCCTCAGGGGAGACCATGTTTATTTAACTCACTTTCTGTTTTAGCTAATTCACCAGAATCAGGATAGCGATTCTTTAGTTCTTTATGATAATACAACGCTTTGCTTTTTTCACCAATTTTAATTGCACTAATTGAAGCCCAACTGAGTGCTTTTTTATCAAATCCAAGGCCGGGGTATGATTTTAACAAATTGTCTAATCGTCCAAGTGCGCTTTCATGATGATCTCGAACATAATAAAATTCCGCAATGTAAAGTTCTTTTTGTGCCAATTTTTTTAGGGTTTCTTCTTGTCTTTGCTTGGCTTCCTTATAATGAGAAGAGCTTGGATAAGACGTTAAAAATTCATTAAAATACAGTAAAGTTTCTTTAGATTGCGAAAGGTCACGATCAATTGAACTTGGAAGTTGATTAAAATAACTCATTGCCAGTCTAAATGTGACAAAATCAATTTTTTTATGTTTCGGATGAAGCTCTTTGAATAATTGGTAAGCATGTTGAGCTTCAAGCCAAGCTTCGCGCTTATAATGAATGCCCGCAATTTGAAATTTGGCTTCAACGGCATAGCGACTATAAGGGTGTTTATTTTTAACTTCATTGTATTTTATGAGAGCTTCTTCAAAGCGTTCGTCTTTTTCAAATTTTTGAGCCAAATCAAAAGCAGCTTTTGCAGAATTACTTTCATTCAGATCGTCAGAAGAGCATTGGATGAGAAAAAAACTAATAAAACCAATAAAAGAAGAAACGATAATTAACTTCATTTTCGCAGTTTAATTGGGTCTCGTTCTCAAGTCAATCGTGTTCCCTGTGTTTTAAGAGCATTAGAGAATCAAAGAAAGCATTGGCCACACCGCAGCTAAACTTGAGCGAGGCCAACGAAGAAGATGGCTGTTTTGCGGATTTGAGCGAAGCCAAACGAAGAAGATGGCTGTTTTGCGGCTGCCTCTAAATGCGGAAATCGGTGAGATGATTATAGATAGCCGAAATCGTGACCTTAATCGCGCTAGCAACAGGGATCGATATAATCATACCAAGTACGCCCATAATTTGAGCCCCTATAATGATGACGACCAATACAACGACGGGATGAAGATTAACAATCTTTGCAACAACTAACGGGATGATGAGAACAACATCAATAATTTGTGCTATTGTATAAATGCTACAAAGAAAAACAAGTTCAATTCCAGATAAGCCATTGATAAGAGCAATTGCAATTGCTGGTATTGCACCAATAAAGGGACCTATATAAGGAATGAGATTCATCAAAGCAGCAAAAAACGCCAATAAAAGTGAATTGGGAAATCCTATCATGGCTAATCCAACCCAAACAACAAAACCAACAATGGCAGCCTCAAGTATCCGAGCGCGAATAAATCCCCCAATTTGAACATTAATTTGGTGGTTTAGATTAAGGGCTAATTCAAAATAATTATTGGGAATAATTTCTAAAAAACGACGAACCATATTGCGCCCATCTAAAATCATAAAAAAGGCCAATATCGGAGCAAGAATTAAGGTTGTCAAAGAATTAGAAATTAAACGAGGAAGCTCTTCAAAAAAGGCGGTAGACCAAGATATAAGATAGGATTCGGCTTGTTGAGAAATATTTAAACTATAGCGAGATAAAAATAACGCATCAATTTTTCCGTCAATTTCTGCAAAAAGTCGAGTGGTGCCTTCAATGTATTTGGGTAAATCAGAACGAAGTGAATTAAATTGGTTCATCGCAATGGGAGATAAAATTTGAACAATCACAACCGACAATATTCCAATTAAAATAAAAGGAATAAGGGTGGCAAAACGCCTCGAGATACCATCTCTTTCTAAAGAATTAGTGATCGGATTCAAAAGATAGTTTATAACAAAGGCAAAAATCAATGAGACAAGAAGGTTTTTCACGAACAAAACTGTAATAATGAGAGACACTAAGATAAGTAACACAGAAAATAATTTAATTCGATATTCTGCTGTAATTCGTTTTTGATTGGCATCCATTTATTATTCGTTACCTATTTTTTTTATTTCCTTCCTGAGATCTGTTACTTTTCGAGTCGTTTCTTTTAGCCTCATTGCAAGAACAGAACTTAGTTTTAGAATAATTTTAATTCCAGTTGAAGGGCTTCTTTCTGCAATTTCCATTAAATCAGGCTTAAAAAAACCAATAAGCTTAGCGTCGACATGAGCACGAGCCGTTGCTGTTCTGCGATCGTTATCTTCAACAAGAGAGATTTCTCCAAAAAAATCACCTTTTTTAAGGCGAGTAATAAGAATTTGTTTTGGTTGTCGACTCGTGATTCGATCGAGTTCTTCAATTAAAATATTAATGCTTCCTTCGGCGATTAGATACATTCCAACACCCGTTTCTCCTTGTCGAAAAATGGTTTCGCCAGCTCGATATTTTCTAATGTGAACAATTTTTTCAAGAAAACGAAGCTCTCTTTTGGAGAGTTGTTCAAATAAAATATTTTCGCTAAGAATATGAACGATGCTTTTTTCGGATTGAACTTTTTTAAAAATGTTATCCCAGAGAAATTCTACCATGGTGCTTTTCCTGATGAATGAAAAATATTTTTTTGATCAACCCAGCCGGTCATTCCCCCCGGATAACTCACTTGGACCCAATCTTTATTATATTTTTTAATAATAACCTCAAGCCCCTCATATAAAGTAAATAGCGTTGGTTGGTTTTCTGATGGCCCGGCAAAAATAGGAACTTCTTTAGGAATAATTGTGGCTCGAGGACAATAATAGTCAAAAATTTTTGCCCCTGAAAGTATAACAAAACAAAAACTTAAAGAAAGAAAAAACATTGAAATAAGAGGCGTTTTTGGAAGAGTTGTTTGGTTATTAAGAGCTTCTTTTTTTTGTCCCCAATAATAAAGAAGATTCCATCCAGATAGCAATAGTAAGAATCCTGTTAAAGATAATAATGTATGAATAGAAAATGGTTTAATCAAATGTTGTCTCACTTGTTCCCAAGTTTGAATTTGATGGGGAATTTCTTTTACCTCAAGTTGTTTTAAAGCGTAGTCTAACGCAGACTGTGCAGTAAAAATTTTTGGATTTAACGATATTGCCTTGCGCCATAGACCAATGGCTAGTCCGTGATTTTTATTTTGATAATGAGCTAGACCTAAGTTGGTGAGCAAATAGGGGTTGTTTGGTTGAATTTTATGAGCCTTGATAAACATTTCAAGAGATTTTTCAAATTCCTTTGCTTGATAAGCTTGAATTCCTTCTTTAAAGACATTTTCAAAGGAGTTATCCGCCTGCAAACATAGAGCAAGATGAGTAATAAACAGAAATAAAAAAATAAAAATGACCCTCATGGGTATTTATTTTACAGTTAAATTCGTATGAGAGTCCAATGACTTCTTCTGATGCTTTGTAACAAATCTATTTTAGTTGATCATCTTGGAGTAGACTGTGCAGAATGAGTGTTTTTATAGTATCTTTTTTTGTAAATTTTGTTTTTTAAGAAAATTTTTTGTTAAACTAAAAATGAGTGTTTCGTCTGAACAAGTGATCGGTTATCAGTGGCCAGCAAAGACAAGTTAAATTTTAAAGAGTTTAATGGGAAAATGCTGATAAATGAGAACTATCAACTGTAGGCGGATCGAAGTGGAGCCCACGTTATGACATCTTTAATTGCAGATAGTAAAAATGATTTTTCTCAAAAAAGGGTGCAAGAATTAGTTGATAATCTTGAGCAAATACAGAAATCAAAAATGAAAGTCAAACTGCCGGATGAAAAGATTCACGATCAGGCCAAACAATGGTTCAAGAGGGCGGGTGACTTTCGCGGAAGAGATTTGTTTCTTCCCTACGTTGGAAGTGGCGCGGGTTGGGGGCCTTATGTTGAGTTGATTGATGGAAGTGTTAAATTGGATTTAATTAATGGCATTGGTGTTCACATCTTTGGACATGGTCACCCTGTTGTTCTTCGTGCTGCTCTGCTTGGAGCTCTTTCGGACACGGTTATGCAAACCAATTTAGAACCCAATCGGGAGTATGTTGAATTGGGTGAACGATTGGTTGAATTGGCCAGCAAAAAAAGTCAGCTCAAAAGAGCGTGGTTAACAACATGTGGCGCAATGGCAAACGAAAATGCCTTAAAAATGGCTCGTCAAAAAAACACTCCCGCTCGAATGATTATTGCTCCAGATCGATCCTTTGCTGGGCGGTCAACAATGATGGCTGAAATTACAGATAATTCCAGCTATAAACAAGGCTTACCAGAGTATAAAGAGATTTTAAGAATTCCTTTTTATTCTTCCAAAGATTCACGTCGAAGCGAATTATCCATCGAAAAAGTTCGACAATATGCCGTTGATTTTAAAGGACAGATTGCTGCTTTTTATTTTGAACCTTTTCAAGGAGAGGGCGGCTTTAATTATGCTCCACGAGATTACTTTATTCCTCTTTTTGAAGAGTGTAAAAAGAACTCCATTGCCATTTGGATTGATGAAGTTCAAACTTTTATGAGAACGGGAGAATTATTTTGTTATGAAACTTTGGATATTGGAAATTATGTCGATATTTGTACCGTTGCAAAAACATCTCAATTGGGAGCGACACTTTTTACCGACGAATATGCCCCTAAGGCAGGTCTTATTTCTGGAACTTTCGCAGGCGGATCATCTGCTTTAGCTGTTGGAAAAGCAATCTTAGATGAACTCACTCAAAATCATTATTTGGGTGAAGGCGGAAAAATTTCTAAAATTCATAATGAGTTTTTACAAATGCTCGAACGTTTGAGTTCGGGATCCTGTAAGGAAATTATCAGCGATATTAATGGACTCGGACTGATGATTGGCCTGACGCCCTTTGATGGAAACAAAGATAAAGTGATGAGTTTGATTAAGACTTTGTTTAAAAATGGATTAATGGCTTTTAGTTGTGGGAGAGACCCTTATCGTTTAAGATTTTTACTTCCAGCAAACTTATCATCTGAAGACATTAACGTTGCAGAACAAATTTTAGAGCAATCTCTTTTAGAAATAAAAGACTTAAATGAGTGAATACTACGACAACGAAGCAACGATGAAAAAATTAATTCAACAGACGACGAGTGTGATATAAAAAAAATGACAGTTGTAAAACAAGGAAAGCGACTATGAACGAAATTAAAGAAATTGACTTTAAAGGGGATTATATTGGAGGACAATTTATAAGAGCTCAAACCCCAGATGGAGAAATCGAAAAGTGGAGTCCTGGTGACATTAAAGATCATATTATTGGTTTAGAATACAGCTATGATCATGTTATTGCTGCCTGTTCAGAAGCTAAAAAAGCGTCCTCGATTTGGTCTAAAAAATCAAAAGAAGATCGATTTTCTTATATCTATCGCTTTAAAGCTCTTTTAAGCGACTACAGTTCTATTTTAGCTCAAACTATTTCTCGTGAAACCGGCAAACCTTTGTGGGAAACCACTCAAGAATTGCAATCCTGTCCAGAACGAATTGATCGGCTTCTTAATTCTATTTATAAGCAAGTTGAAATGCGCGTTCCAGAAGGATTTTCGGGAGACCAAAAAGGCTCTATCACTTATCATCCCAGAGGCGTAATGGCGATTATTTGTTCATTTAATAGTCCTGTTCGTTTAGGGAGTTATTCACTTTTGACAGCTTTAGCGACAGGAAATTCCGTCGTTTATAAGCCCTCTGAGCATACCCCTTTGGTGGGGCAAATTTTAGCTGAAATGTTTCAAAAAATTGAACTCCCTGTTGGGGTGTTTAATATGGTTCAGGGCGAGGGAGAAGTTGGACGAAAATTAGCTTTGAATGAAGATGTGGATGGCGTTTTGTTTTTTGGATCTTATGAGGTTGGTTATCGAATCAAACAAGAAACCGTTAGTCATCATTGGAAGCATTTAGGTCTTCAAATGGGAGGAAAAAATTCAGTCCTTATTCATAAGGATGCTGATATTGATAAAGCGGTTTATGAAACTGTTGTTGGCGCTTATCTCAGCTCTGGGCAAAGATGCACATCAACAAGCCGTGTTTTTGTAGCAGATGAGATTGCCGATAAGTTTATCGACAGTTTCTATAAGGCCTCTAAACGAATTAAAATTGGACATTGGTCTGAAGATGTGTTTATGGGACCGCTGATAAGTGCCGATGCTGTTGAAAAATATATTCGGTTTCAAGAGATCGCCAAACGCGAAGGCTGTGAGTCTTTAATGCGAGGAAAAGCTCTCAGTTTAAACACAAAAGGTCACTATGTTACTCCAAGCATTAATCTTGTTGAAAAATTTAATAAAAAATCAGTTTATCAAACAAGTGAAATTTTTGCTCCGAACGTGGCCGTTTATCGTTTTAAAAATTGGGATGACGTTGTTTCTTCAGTGAACGACACAGGATATGGATTAACTGTTTCAATTTTTTCTAAAAATCAAGCTGAGCTTGAACGAGCAATCCAAGATTTAAAAGTCGGCTGGGTGAACTTTAACCGAAGGACAACTCAAACAACTGAACGGCTTCCTTTTGGAGGAGTTGGTAAGTCTGGAAATTTTCAGCCATCTGGGCTTTTCACTGTGTTTATTTGTTCTTATCCTAAGAGTATTTATCAAGAAGATACCGCCTTAGACCACGAAAATGTCTTACCTGGGATCGATTGGCAAAATTAATGAAAAAAATTTTATTTTTCATTTCTATTTTGGTTTTTTTTGTTTTGGCTTATTTTAGTTGGGAGACTTATCATTTTTTATCTTATCCGGCACAAGATTATAAAACGGAAATAAAATTTGACGTTTCATCAGGAGAGAGCTTTTTAGCGATTGCCAGACGACTTTTTAATGAACAATTAATCTCTGATGTTCAAAAGCTTTATTACTTAGCTCGTTATCGTGGAGTAACAACAAAAATTCAAGTCGGAGAATATCTTTTACACACTCAAATGAAACCCGATCAAGTTTTAGATGTTCTTATTTCAGGAAAGAGCATTCAATACCCCTTTACTGTGAGTGAGGGGAAAAACATGTTTGAAATTGCAGATCTTCTTCAAGAAAGTGGCTTAGGAGATGGAAAAAAGTTTTTGGAATTGTGTCAGGATGAAAGGGTGATTCAAAATTTATTAGGAGAACGGTTTCCTAGCCTTGAAGGTTATCTTTTTCCTGAAACCTATTATTTGACTAAGCATTTAAGTGAGAAAAAATTAATTGAACTGATGGTTAATCGGTTTAAGCTTGTTTTTGCTGAGGTATCTGTCGGTTTAAATATAAAAAGCCGTCATAAGATCGTTATCTTATCCAGCATCATTGAAAAAGAAACAGGAGTTCCAGAAGAGCGAGGACTCGTGTCTTCCGTATTTCATAATAGACTCAAACGAGGAATGAGACTTCAAACAGATCCGACTGTTCTTTATGGAATTTGGGTGAACGGCGATCGAAAACGAATGAATATCACTCGCTCTGATTTAAGAAAAAAAACATCTTATAATACTTATACTTTTCGAGGGTTACCCCTTGGGCCTATTGCAAATCCCGGTCGATTATCTCTTGAGGCGGCTTTAAATCCCCTCAAAAGCGATTATTTATATTTTGTTAGTCGAAATGATGGAACACATGTTTTTTCTAAAACGTACAAAGAGCACAATAAAGCCGTAGATGAATATCAGAGACGTGCAAAAGCAAGAAGAGGAAAATCATGGAGAGATTATCACAATAAAAAGAGCGATGAACCAAAAAGATAGGGGGGTCTTGATGGAACTCTTATTCAACCTCAGTTCAAAGATCAAAGCATAGAGCGGGCTTCGTCCGCAGCCTACAGATTTCAGTCTTCAGTTCTCAGCTTCTGTACAAACGT
>CAYMLA010000111.1:0-7924 GCA_964390785.1 uncultured Bdellovibrionales bacterium
TTGCGTAATGATAAATTTGCTTAAAAAAACGAGATCTGGGAGTCTTATAGTATAATGAGGACAATAAAATGGAGTTCGAATTATGAGAAGAATATTTAGTTTTTTAACTCCAGTTTATTACTTAATAACGGTCATTAGAAATTTTTTTTATGATCATCAGATTTTTGATTGTCGATCTGTTTCAGTTCCAGTTGTTAGTGTCGGAAATCTTACTTTGGGAGGGACGGGTAAAACTCCAGTCATTGATTATTTAATTAAATGGTGTCAGAAGAATAATCTAAAAATAGGTGTTGTTAGTCGCGGATATAAAGGAACCTATACAAAAGTCGAGCGAGTTAACTTACAAAAATTTTCTTCTTTAAAAGAATCCGCATTGTTTTTTGGTGATGAACCAACAATGTTGTCAGTTAAAAATCCTGAAATTCCTATTTTTGTTTGTCGAGATCGTTATCTTGGCGCTCAAACTCTTATCGATGCAGAAAATAAGATTGATTTTTTACTTCTTGATGATGGTTTTCAGCACAGGCAGTTAAAAAGAGATTTTGACCTTGTTCTTTTGGATTCAACTGTTTGTTCTTCAAGTTATCGCCTATTTCCTTTAGGAAATGCTCGTGAGCCAATGACTTCTTTAAAGCGTGCCGATTATGTGATTTTAACGAAAACAAATTTAGCTGATGATTATCAATGGTTGATAAAAGAAGTTAATAAATATGTTTCAAAAGAGAAAATAATTGAAATGGAGTATAAAGTTTCAGGTTTGATCAGATGGAATGGTGATTTTAAGCAGTTTGAACCAGATACAGTTAAAAGTTTAGATCAAAAGTCGTTGGTTTTAATGTCAGCAGTTGGAAATCCAGATTCTTTTGAAAAATTGCTTGTTCAGGAATTAAAATTAAACATAGCTCATCATATTGTTTTTTCAGATCATTATGAATATAAAGGAGAAGATTTAAATTTTATAAAAAAACAGTGTCAACAATTTCAAGATCCTTTGTTGGTGTTGACTGAAAAAGATTTGGTTAAAATTCCAGAAGTTTTTTTAACTGAGTTTAAGATATGCGGTTTGCAGCTTGAACTTAGACCGACTTCACAGGTAGACTTTTTATATGGGTTATTTAATTCTGTGGTTTGTTAAAGGCATTGGTTTTATTCTTTATTATTTACCACAAAAAATTCAGTTTTTTTTCGGAGATTGTTTAGGGTTTTTGTGGTTTGATGTTTTTCGTATTCGACGCTCAAAGGCAATAAATAATTTAAAAATTGTATTTCCAGAAAAGTTAAAAAAAGAACGGATAAAAATCGCAAGAGATTCTGTTTATCATTTAGGGCGTTGCTTTGTTGAATTTTTAACTTTGCCCTTTATTACAGATAAATGGGTTGAAAAAAATGTAATTATAGAAGGTTTAGAATTTTTTGAACAGGCTCAAGAAGAAAAAAAAGGGGTTTTATTGTTCACGTTGCATGTGGGCAATGGAGATTTAGGCGTTTCTATGTTGGCTAAAAAAGGCCTTCCCATGTATTTAATTACAAAACATATTTCTTCAGAATGGTTAAATAAGTTTTGGTTTAGCATTAGAACGAAACATGGAGCTAAGTTTATTGAACCTAGAAAAAGTTCATTTGATATCTTAAAAGCATTAAAAAGAAATGCTGGAGTCATTTTTGTTCAAGATCAATACGCGGGTAAACCGATTGGAATTCGCTCGACATTTTTTGGAGTAGAAACAGGAACAGCCTATGGATTAACATTGTTTGCTTTGAAAACAAGAGCCCCCATTTTGCCTTTGTATACTTATCGCGATCAAAAAGGAAAAACTCATTTGGTTTTTTTACCTCGTGTTGAATTAGAGATTTTTGAAGATAAAGAAAAAACAATCCAAGTTATGACGGAAAAATTTAATCGCATTTTAGAGCAGATTATCATTTTGCATCCTGATCAGTGGCTATGGGTTCATCGTCGGTGGAAGGAGTTTGTCGGGTGAAAATGGTTGTTTTTTTAGTTTTTTTAATGGGCTGTAGTCTTCCAGAAATTAAAAGAGATCGTGTTCAACAATTTGAAACTCATGAAGAGTTTGAAAACTTAGTCAATATTAAAGATTTAAATGCCCCTGAAGATTTAAAGAAAAAAGAAAAAAAACAGGCAGATAAAATTCAAATTGAGAAACGTTCTGAGAAAAAGACAAGTCAGGGTGTTAAAGATGAATTAATAAAGCAAGATAAATCGAAAAGTATTGAAAAAACCGATATAAAAAGAAAAGAACAAGAAAAAAAGTCAAAAAAAGTAATTAAAAAGGATAAAGTCAAAAAGACTCAACAAATAACAAAAAAGGCTGCATTAAAAAGACTGCCCGAAATTGAAGACCAAGAAGGCTTTATGGGAAGACGCCCATTAGAAGATCCTTTTAGGGCTGGAGAAAAAGCTAAGTTGAAAGTCAGTTATTTTGGTATTCCGGCAGGATATCTTATTCTTGAGGTTTTGCCATTTTCTGAAGTGAATAATCAAAAATCATATCATTTTCAGGTTTCTATTCAAACGTTAAGTGCATTTAATTGGATTTATACAGTTGACGATCGTGTTGAAACATTTTTGGATTTTGAAACCCTTCTTCCATCAACGTATACATTAAAAGTTAAGGAAACCAGTCAAATCATTGATGCTCGAACTTTTTTTAATTGGAATAAGCTTCAAGGAACTTATTGGCAAAATAAATACACAAAGAAAAAGGGGGAAGAGAAAAAAAAGATCACATGGGATTTTGAACCTTATTCTCAAAATGTATTTAGTGCTATTTTTTATATGAGAGTGTTTCAATTTACTCCGAATAAGGAATTGGCTTTTCGAGTTGCTGATTATGATAAAAATGTTATTTTTCGAGGTAAAGTTGTTCGTAGAGAAACGCTTAAAACAAGCATTGGAGAGATTAAAACGGTTGTTATTCAACCTCAAATTGAATTTGATGGAATTTTTGAGCCAGTAGGGGATATTTTTATATGGTTAACCGATGATGTTCGTAAAATTATTGTTAGAATTGAGTCTAAAATAAAGATAGGTAAACTTGTTGCTGAAATTGAAGAATTGGTTTTAGGAGATCAAGGTTCTAATCTTGATAATCATAATCCTGAAAATCTTGAAAAGACTGTGGCTAAATAGTGGCTGTTTTTAAGTGGCTGTTTTGCAACAGCCACTATTTATGTGGTTGCTGTGGCAAGAACTTCAGATTTTTTTTCAACGGGTTTTACTTGACTGATAAGAGTCGCTGCAAATAAGCATAAAACTCCACAAATTGTGAAGGCTAAAGGAAAGTTTTTCATATCACCGAGATATCCCCCCATGATAGGTCCAAAAATTCCACCAATTCCATAAGCCATCAAAATATAGCCATAATTTTGACCGACACTTTTAGATCCAAAGATTTCAGCTGTGATTGTTGGAAATAGAGCAAAATTACCACCAAAATTAAAGCCAATTAATGTTGCTCCGAGATAGAGTAAAATAGGAATTCCTGCAATCCATTGAAAGCAAATAACAATTACGCCTTGTAATGCAGTCATTATCATAATCGATTTTTTTCGTCCTATTCGATCTGAGATCATTCCCCAAACAATGCGTCCAATTCCATTAGCTAAAGAGAAAAAAACGGCCATAGCTGTTCCAGCAATTCCTGCGGCTTCAAATTCTGAGATGCCTTGGGCCATTAAAGCTTCCATTGGAAAGAGTTTCATTAAGCCAATGCACATTAAACCAGCACTCGAACCGAATAATAAAGTGATCCAAATTAAATAAAACTGAGATGTTTTTAACATTTCTTTAGGAGTAAAATTGACTTCAGCTTTTAAAGCCATTTTATTTTTAGTATTATCTTCTTTATAGCCTTCTGGTTTCCAATCGTCAGGAGGAAAAATCATAATCATTCCCCCTAGAACGATTGATACAAGAAAGATAATGCCATAAATTAAAAACGTATTACCCAATCCTACATTTTCAATTAAGTTCCCCCAATTGCCGGCTAATTTTACCCAAAGTAGAGCTCCAAATCCAAATCCAGCAACAGCTAAACCAGTGATCATCCCTTTTTTATCAGGAAACCATCGCATACCAACAGCAATAGGAATAACGTAAACTAAACCAATACCAATACCGCCAAGGATTCCAATAAAAAGTAAGACTAATGGAAAACTATAGGCATTAACAATTCCGCCTAGAATATAGCCTAATCCTAACAAAACACCGCCAGCAATAGACAAGATCCGTGGACCAAATCGAGGGAGAAGTCGACCAGAAAAAATTGTTGATAGGGCAAAAAAGGCAAGCCCTGCTGAAAAAATGATTTGTGTTTCAGTTTTTGACCAGCCGGCATCTGCAAGCGGCTTAGTGAATACTGACCAAGCATAGATTGCTCCAAGGCTGAGTTGGATTGTTACAGCCCCTAATACGACCCACCATCGATTGATTACTTTTTTTTCATTCATGTCATCATCCTTTTTTATAATAAGAATAAGTAAAAATTTTAAAGCTAGAAGGTAAGAATTTTTGATTGACTTGACAAGAGTTTTTTTTTGACTTGTGGCATTGAAATGAACTTCAATGGATGTTATTAGTTTTGATTAAAAAAGGAGAAATTTTTATGCCTATTCAAACTGATGCAGCAGATGTTCGGCAGCGCATTGAAAATGTTCGTGAAGGAGTGAAAGATTTAAGGAGGTTTCTTTGACTTAGATCGAAAAAAAGAGCGTTTATGTGAAATTTCAAAGCAAATGGAAGATCCTCAGTTTTGGAATGACCCATCAATAACACAAGTGATTAATCAAGAAAAATCAGTTTTGGAAAAAGAAATTAATGAGTGGGAATTGTTAAATGCAAGAGTTGACGATGCTCTTGTTTTGCTTGAAATGTGTGTCGATGAAAAAGATGAGGAAACTTTTGAGGATTTAAAAAAAGATGTTCAAAAAATTGTTTTGCAGTTTGAAGATTTGGAAGTTTGTCGCTTATTAGGGGGAGAATTAGATAAAAATAATACGTTTTTGTCTATACATTCTGGTGCTGGAGGAACTGAAGCTTGTGATTGGGCAGAAATGTTAATGAGAATGTATTTACGTTATGCTGAAAGACAAGGGCATATATGTGAAATTATTGCCATGACTGAAGGTGATGGTGCAGGCATTAAATCGGTTACTTTGAGCATTCAAGGTTTGTATGCCTATGGTTATTTAAAAGCAGAAAATGGTGTGCATCGATTGGTTAGAATCAGTCCATTTGATTCAAATGCAAGAAGACACACCAGTTTTTCTTCAGTTTTTGCTTGGGCTGAGGTCTCTGATGATATTGAAGTTGAAATTAAGTCCGAAGATATTCGAGTTGATACTTATCGAGCAAGTGGTGCGGGTGGACAGCATGTGAATAAAACGGATTCCGCAGTTAGGTTAACTCATGCCCCTACAGGGATTGTTGTCCAGTGCCAAAGCGAAAGAAGTCAGCATTCCAATCGTGATCGTGCAATGAAAATGTTAAAAGCAGCACTTTATGAAAAGGAGCTTGAACAAAGGCAAGAAAAACTCAATGAAGCTCATGCAAGCAAAAAATCCAATGAGTGGGGAAGTCAAATTCGTTCTTATGTTTTGCATCCGTATCAAATGGTAAAAGATCATCGAACAGGCGTAGAAACAAGCCAAGTTAAGTCAGTCTTAGATGGTGAAATTGATTTGTTTGTTAAAGAGTTTTTAAAACTCAAGTAGTATTTTGGGGAGGCATTTAAGAGTGACAGTATGGTTGGCCTGGAAACAAATGACATCAGGGAAAGGTTTGTTTAATCTTTCATTTTCTTTAGCCTTTTTGGGTCTTGTGATTGGTGTGGCTTGTTTAGTTGTTGCTATGGCTGTTGTTAGTGGTTATGAGGCAACTTTAAGGCAAGCTGTGATTGATGTTACAGGTGATATTTTATTTATGAAAAAGGGATATAAAGGGAAATGGCAAGACTTATTTAAAGAGTCTCAAAAGGTTTCTAATGATGTTGTTGCTGCAACGCCATTTATGTATTTGGAAGGCTTGCTTGTAAAAAAAGGACAATTAACAGCAATTGTGGTTCAAGGTGTCGATCCAAAAAGTGTTCAAAGCGTATTGCGCTTAGAAAAAAAAATTCAAGAGGGTTCGTTTGATTTAACAAGTCATAAAAAAAATGTTTCTCCGGCTTTAGTCGGGAAAGCTATTGCAAAAAAGTTCAAACTTAGTATTGGAGATACTTTTAAAGTGGTTTTTCCAATGACAGATGTTTTAAATCCGTCACAATTTAAAAAGAAAATTATGACGTTTGAATTAAAAGGAATACTCAATTTAGGTAAACAAGATTATGATGAGCGTTACATTATGACTCATCTTGAGTCTGTTCAAGAGGTGACTCAACTTCCACGAGGTTTTACGGGATTGTATTTGAAGCTAAAGGATTCACGAAAAGCGTTAGATGTTGCTTTTAGGATGAGAGAAAAATTAGGCTATCCGTATTATATAAGAGATTGGCGTGAAGTGAATCGTAATGTTTTTCAAGCTTATGAAATGGAAAAACCGATTATCTTTTTTGTTTTTTTTATTATAATTATTGCAGCAGCATTTAATATTGCTTCAACCTTATTTGTTAGTGTGATTCAGAAGTATTCAGACATCGCTCTTTTAAAAGCCATGGGATTGTCTTCAAATCAAATTATGAAAATTTTTAGTTTTCAAGGGTTGTTTATTGGGTTATGGGGAGCCATTTGGGGTGTGCTTTTGGGTTTTTTATTTTGTGTTGTGTTTTGGTGGTTGCAAGTTCAGTTTAATTTAGTTTCATCTGAAGTTTATGATATCGATTTTATTAACGTTGATATTCGATTTTTGGATTTATTAGTGATTGTTGGCGTGACTTTATTTGTTTGTTTTTTATCTGCATTAGCTCCAGCTAGAAATGGATCTAAACTACCCATTGTTGAAGGATTAAAATATGAATAGGTTTTCTCATTGGAATTCTCAAGCTAATCATCAACGGCAAATTTTTATTAAAGCAGAGGGAATTAAGAAAGTTTTTCAGCAAGGGAATGAAAATTTAGAGATACTTAAAAGTTTAGATCTAGAAATATTTAAGGGTGAATCGCTTTGTATCGTTGGTCCATCGGGTGCAGGAAAAAGTACAATTTTGCATATTCTTGGAACGTTAGATCGCCCCACTGAAGGTCAGTTGTATTATGAAGAACAAGATGTTTTAACTTTTAGTGAAAGTGAGTTGGGACAATTTCGAAACAAAAAAATGGGATTTGTTTTTCAATTTCATTATTTATTTAAAGAGTTCACAGCTCTGGAAAATGTGTCTTTGCCCGCTCGTATTGGAGGTGCATCAAGTAAATCAGCATTGGAAAAAGCAACAATTATTCTTGAAAGTTTGGGATTAAAAGATCGACTGACTCACTATCCGAGTGAACTCAGTGGTGGAGAACAGCAGAGAGTTGCTATTGCAAGAGCTATTGTCAATCAACCGGAGGTGATTTTTGCGGATGAACCAACGGGTAATTTGGACACTAAAAACAGTCGCCTGATTCAGGAAATTTTTTTCAAGTTATGGAAAGATATCGGGGTCACTTTAGTCGTTGTGACTCATGATCAGCAATTTTCAAAGCGATTTTCTCGTGTATTGTCCATGAATGACGGAACATGGGAAAATTAGGTTTGATCAATAGCGCCGAAGAGTGAATTAAATTGAGACAATAAAAACACTCAAGCTTAGATCTTAAAATTCCGAAAAGTCATTGAGAAGTTTGAAAGTGTTTGAGGTTTTGCTATTTTGTTTTGTATTATTCAATCTTAACGCTTGTCAGAATGATTTTCAAACGTCTCAATCAACAAAAGCGCTTCCCGAGCTAAGCATAACGGAACCCGCCGAAGAGAGTTTGATCACAAATCAAG
>CAYMLA010000112.1:0-7920 GCA_964390785.1 uncultured Bdellovibrionales bacterium
TTTTTAATATGATTTCAAGACGATATAAAACACAAAAGCTTCAGCAGTTTCCGACGAATAAATGATTTCATTCTTATCTCTTTTCAAACTTTGATACTCACCAAACAACAGTTTTTTCCTCTTTAGCCCAAGAGGCACGGGAAAATCAACCCTATTAAAGCATCTTTACAATGAACGGGATGATGTTTTATATCTGCCTTTTTAATTGAAATGCGAAACGATTATTTTTTGAGATCATTGATTAGGTTAAGGAATGAGTTCGTAACTATCGAATGATTCGAGAAATCTTGTCTAAAGACGATCTCTTGCTTTAACAGGAATGGTTTAAACACGACATCTAATTTTCTATATTTAAAACTTAGTCTTTTGGATTCAATGTGACCTTCGGGCAGCGACACAATACTTACTCCTGTTTGTAGGATAAAAACTGCCGCATTTAAGTTATTGGCGTAAGAACCATAGTAAGTCGCTGAACCCAATCTATTCCGAGAAAAAATTTCGACTTCAATTGCAGTGCGATTGCGGCTAACCATATCCGCCCAAGTTATCTGAGTGTTTATAATGTCCTTTTTAGTTATTGTTCTTTTGTTCCATAGAAAATGACGATTTGAAATATAATGACAAATTTTCTCTGATCCTATCTCTATATATGAAAGATTATCTCTTTTATGGTTGAATACTCCGAAGCCAATATCTAATTCGCCAATTGCAATTAAATCTTGAATTTCGACTGCAGTATAGGATTGGACATTTAACCTTACTTTGGGAAAGTTATTTACAATCTTCTTAAGTAGGACTTCAAATTTTCTATTCTGAATATTATCCAAGATTCCAATGCTAAAAAGCCCATCAAACTCATTTTCATTATCTAGAAAACTCTCAAAATTCTTTAGCCCTTTCTTAATCTCGACTGAAAGCTCATGTAGTCGTTTACCTGACTCTGTTAAAGCAAAAGAAGAGCGCGTCCTAATACATAATCTTGTATCAAGGCTAGATTCTATCTTCTTAAGAGATTGAGTAACGGCTGGCTGAGAGATACCGAGTTCAACAGATGCACGTTTTAAGCTCTTCAGTCGGCCAATGGATTCAAAATGTATTAAACGCACAGGAAGTGTGTTTGGTGTTCAGGGTTCAATCGAGAAAGAAAAGGTAAGCGTTAGCGGTAAAAGTTCAACTTATGCACGTATTGGTGATGGTGGCTGTAAAGTTGAATCTAGTTTCTGTCCTAATTGTGGAACGACAGTTTTCTGGACAATTAATCATCCAGATTTTTTAGATTCAATTACAATTGCACTTGGTACAGTAGATGATCATAATATTTCTGCACCAACATTCTCAGTGTATGAAGCTCGACAACATCAATGGTTAAGTCTTCCTAATTCAATTGTTGAACACATGGATTAGGTTCTAGAACTTTTACCAGCAATAATTGTGAAGCGGCCAGGCTTAATGCTTTTTGAAGAAATTCCAGATGATCTTCAAATTGTCAAAAATGATATTAAACGACAAAAGCCAAATAAGAACTTCAGAGGAGTTCCACCAAAGAAATACATGGCTTGGATACCGGTGATCGGTCGAAAAGATAAAATGCCTTCATTGACTAAAACTTTCAGATTCAAGCTAGAAGATACGGAGTTGCTAGAGCGTATTTGCAGAGAATACAGAATCAATGAAACAACTGCTATCCGATTAGGTCTAGAAAGTTTAAGTCTGGAACTCACCAAAAAATAAGTGCACTATTTTAAAAGTTTTTATTGTGTTTTTAAAACGTCATTTCGCAACTGCCAATATATAATCGAAGCGATTGGGTTTAATTTCTGGTTAATAAATGATTTCATTTTTATAAACTCCAGAGCTTAAACTTTTTTCATTCCACACAAGACAATTTTCAATTGAGCATTGGGGACCTAGGGTGACATTTTTTCCTAAAATAACGGTGCCAATTCGATTGGCTTGAGGACTAATTTTACAATCTTTGTCTTGTAGAAAAAAGTTTTCTGAGTCATATGAAATTTTTAAGTTGGGATTGAGGGCGAGAGTTTTATCTAAAAATGAGCGATAAAGTGGATGATTGGAATAAAATTGAGCGAGTTTCATTGTCAGTTCAAGATAGTCTTTTTGCGTTTCACAGGACTGCCAAAATCCTTTAAATGGAAACAAAGAGGCGCATTGGCCTTGATTGAGGGCTGGCAAAAGAGCGTCTCTAAAAATATGAGCCGGTTGAGATGGAGAGGGCAACCATGAAAATATTTCTTTTGAATAAAGAGCAATCCCAGCAAACTGCCAACCAAGCAAATCGTGTTTTGATTTTGGTGGCTGAGGGCCAAAATTGATAAAAAAATTATTTTTATCCGCCCAAATTTGACTGACAGGATTGGGTTGTGGACTTGTTACTAAATAAGTGGCTAGTCGTCCGCATTGTCTGTGATTATCCAACATTTGACTAAGGATATTTTGATTTTCCGGTAAAATAACCATATCTGTATTAACGACCCAAAAATCAGACGAATCACTTTGCAATTCAATCAATGATTGAGCTTTTTTAATCCCTCCACCACTATCAAGAATTTGATTGGTTTCGTCTGAAAAAGAGAGGGTTTGAAAAGAAGAACTCAGAGGCTTAAAAGTCGTTTTAATGATTTCATGCAAGTGATGGAGATTGACAACCAAATCTGTAACTCCGACTTGTTTTAGTAGAAAGAGAGAATAAAATCCTAAGGGAATATTAAGCAGAGGAAGAGCTGGCTTGGGGCAAAATTGAGTGATGGGCAAGAGTCGTTTTCCAAATCCTGCAGAGAGAAGAAGGGCTTTCATGATGATTTAATGGCCTCATAATTTTTTTCAAGGAGGCCATAATCTAAGAGAATGTCAGAGAAGAGACGATACTCTGGAAAAGCATCGAGGCTTTTGATTACGGTCCTAAGTGTTTTGTTAAGATATTTAAGATAACGTGTGTCTTGGCGGAGGTTGTAAAAGCTTGCAAATGAACCACAAGCCTTAAAACAACGTTGTATTGTTTGTAATTCGAAAACCTCATAAAATAGAGAGCTTGATTTTTGAAATGAGGGCTGGTTTTCATTATAATAATTTAATAGATTATCAAAAATGTCGTCTTTTAAATCAACATAAGAATCCCTAAGAAGGCTTACTAAATCATATTGGATTGGTCCCATTCGAGCATCTTGAAAGTCAATAACATACATTTTATTAAGTTTTAGCATAAGATTTCGGCTATGATAATCTCTGTGACAGAGAAATTTTGGTTCTTGATCAAGACGAGAACAGATTGAATTGAAGATTTTATTTAAATGGTCTGAAAAAGGTGTTGAATCGATCAAACAAAGACGTTCTATGAGCTGTTGTTTTCCATAATTCATTTCCCACATGAATTTTTCTTTATCAAAGTTGACATTAAAAGCAATGCAAGTTCGTTTGTTTTCAGTAGCGGTATAATGAATTTTTAAAAGTTCATCAAGGGCAAGTTGATAAAAAGGAATGATTTCATTTTGATCTAGGTTTTCCCAAAATTTCCTTTCCAGAGTAAGATCTCCAAGATCTTCTATAAGAAGAAGGCCATCCTCAGGACGAAGACTATAAATTTGAGGAACATTAATTCCATTGAGTCGAAAATGTTCTTCAATATTTGAAAAAGGCAGTTCGTTTAAATCAAAGGGTTCCATGTCCATAAGAACCCATGAATTAACATTGTCGGTAATACGATAATATCGTCTTGTGCTCGCGTCTCCGGCAAGAGGAGAAAGAGTGATATTTTGATGAGAACCAAGCGTTTGATAAATAAAAGAAAGATATTTTTGTTCGTCCATAAGCTTATTGTTTCAATATAAACAATAAGCGTCAAGCGTAACGCGGTCACAGAATGTGTCACAAGTGACCAGATTTGTCAGATCTTTTATCATCATAACACGGACTTCTCTTCGTTTCATTCGCAGCCTACAACCATCAGTTATCGGCAAACAGAAGCCGTTTAAAAGAAAATGGAGGGCTAAAAACAACAACAGAACTCATTTTTGTGAGAAGCGACGGAAAGTGTCGACGGTCATTTTATTTGGCTTAAGGATTGCAATTATAATCTGAGGTTAGAATTAATGGGCTGATTGTGAGGTGAAATGAAACAGTTGATCTTATCTTTAAATTGTGTGAGCGTTTTTATCATTTTATTTGCTGGAACTTGTTTTGGGCAGACGATAACAAAAGTCCAGAGTTTTTCTGAGTGGAAAAGCTTAGCCGTTCAAGGAGCTATTGCTGAAGTGGTGCTTTATAAAAGAGCGATTCAATTTAAGAAGTACGGTGAAAACAATGGCGCTTCGGCTCAAAATAATGTTGAATTAGATGTTGCGGATCTTTTTAATGAAGTCATGACCTCAGAGAATAAAGTTGAACTTGGTTTATCAGAAGAAATTAAAGACGATAAAAAACCTCAAACAATTGAATCCCTAAAAAAAGAATCGGAAGAGAGTCCTGTGGATAATCCAAAGGTGGTGGTTTCTGGCTTTGTTCAACCTTCTGTTGGTGAAAAATTTAATGAAATTGAACGCATGAAGTTGTCAACAAAATCGATTGATTTTTTAAACAAGGCTCTTGAACAAGCGCAATTTCGACTAACAATGGCTAGAGAATTAAGCTTAAAAGAATACTTTTCTGTTTATTTAATGGGAGAATTAGAGGGAAGTAAAGAGTCCATTAAAAAAGCGGTTTCCCAGCTTTCGCAAGAAGAGTTGACAGAATTACTTATCGAATACGGAGAAGTCATAAGTAAAAGCTTTGGTCGAACGGAGGCTCAGGCTCGATTAATGAATCTCCCTACCGAACGCGCGGCGACACCAGTTTCTTTTTAATTCGGTTTTAAAATTAAAAAAACCAATAAAATCAACATAACTTTCTTTATTCTTTGCCTTTCTTAAGGGATAGAAAAAGTTTTTTTAAAAGTCTTGCCTTGACAGTTTTAAAAGGGATTTCATATTGCCAAGTATCTAAACCAAAATCAAAGCATTCGTTTAAGTTTTGAGAAACAATCAGTGCTTATTTTGAAAAGCCATTAATTTTAAGGAGGTTGGTGCATGGCAAATACAAATTTAAGGGTTCGCCCTCTTCATGATCGTATTCTGGTCAGACGTCTTACAGAAGAAGAAAAAACAGCAGGAGGAATTTTTATTCCTGATACTGCAAAAGAAAAGCCTCAAAGAGGTGAGGTTATGGCAACGGGTAACGGAAAAATTATGGAAGATGGCAAAACTCTTCCTCTCGAAGTTAAAACTGGGGATCAAGTTCTTTTTAGTAAATATGCTGGAACAGAATTAAAATTAGATGGTTCTGAATTTTTAATGATTAGAGAAGATGATGTTCTGGGAATTTTCAATTAAACAATTAAATTTAAGTTTAAGGAGTTTTAAAAATGGGTAGTAAAGAATTACGTTTTAGCGAAGAAGCGCGAAGAAATATATTAACAGGAGTCAATGTTTTAGCTAATGCAGTTAAAGTCACTTTGGGTCCAAAAGGCCGAAATGTTATCATTGATAAGTCATTTGGCGCGCCCACCATTACTAAAGATGGTGTTACTGTAGCAAAAGAAATTGAGCTAGAAAATAAGTTTGAAAACATGGGTGCTCAAATGGTTAAAGAAGTTGCTAGCAAAACAAATGATGATGCTGGTGATGGCACAACAACAGCTACGGTTTTGGCTCAAGCCATCTACCGTGAAGGTGTAAAAATTGTTAGTGCTGGTCATAACCCAATGTCAATAAAACGCGGTATTGATAAAGCCGTTAATATGGTTAAAGCTGATTTAGTCAAACAAGCTAAGCCAGTAAAAAATCAAGAAGAAATTTCTCAAATTGGAAGTGTTTCATCTAATAATGATACTGAAATTGGCGATATGATTTCTCAAGCAATGGAAAAAGTCGGTAGAGAAGGCGTTATTACAGTTGAAGACAGTAAAACAGCAAGTACTGATTTGGATGTTGTTGAGGGAATGCAATTTGACCGTGGATATTTGTCTCCTTATTTCATTACAAATTCTGAAAGAATGGAAGCGGTTCTTGAAGATGCCTATATTCTTGTTTATGACAAAAAAATCAGCAGCATGAAAGATCTTATTGGTATTCTTGAGTCTGTTGCAAAAGCAAATCGTCCATTACTTATCATATCTGAAGACGTTGAAGGCGAAGCTTTGGCGACTTTGGTTGTCAATAAACTTCGTGGAACACTTCAAGTTTGTGCAGTGAAGGCTCCCGGTTTTGGCGATCGACGCAAGGCCATGTTAGATGATATTGCCATTTTAACTGGTGCTAACGTTGTAAGTGAAGATGTTGGCCGTAAGCTTGAACAAGCAACAGTTGAAGATTTAGGTTCCGCTAAGAGAATTGTTATTGATAAAGACAACACGACTGTTATTGATGGTTCTGGAAAAAAATCTGATATTGAAGCTCGCGTAGGTCAAATTAAGGCGCAAATTGAAGAAACCACCAGTGATTATGATAAAGAAAAATTGAAAGAGCGCTTGGCTAAATTGGCTGGTGGAGTTGCTGTTATTCATGTTGGCGCACCAAGTGAAATTGAAATGAAAGAGAAAAAAGCGCGTGTTGAAGATGCATTGAATGCAACTCGTGCTGCAGTTGAGGAAGGCATTGTGTCCGGTGGTGGAACAGCTCTTTTAAGAGCATCTCAAGTCATTGATGTTAATAATTTTAGTGAAGAAGAAGTTTTTGGCGCTAAAATTGTTAAGCGCGCTTGTGAAGAGCCTATTCGACAAATTGCAAATAATTCTGGTTTAGATGGTGCAATTGTTGTTGACCGTGTTCTTAGCCAAAAAGGAACTGGCTACGGTTATAATGCAGCTACTGATAAATATGAAGACCTTATTAAAGTTGGTGTTATTGATCCAGTTAAAGTTGTTCGTTGTGCTCTTGAAAACGCAGCTAGTGTGGCTTCGTTGATGCTTACAACCGAAACAATGATTGCTGAAGCTCCCAAAAAAGAAGACTCATCAATGCCTGGTCCAGGAATGGGCGGAATGGGTGGAATGGGCGGCGGAATGCCCGGAATGATGTAAATCTTGTAAAGATTTAGTTTTTTATAACAGTAAAAGCCCAGTTTTTTAACTGGGCTTTTTTTTAAGGTAAGCAGATCTATGAGTTTTTGGAATTCAAAAAGCGATCGGTTTCTTTTTTTAAAGTTGTCCTTAATGGTATTTGCTTTGTTTTTAACAATTGGAATTATTTATTTTTTAAACACAATTGGGCTTTCTGGTTTTTTCTCCAATTTAGATCTTTCTCGAGAAGAAGTTAAATCAAAATCAGTTTTTGAAGATAAAAACCAATTTACAGTCAATTGGTGCGAAGATGGCCTTTTGCGTCAAGTTAAAATTGGTTCTCAAAGGCTGTTTTATCGAGATGAAAATTGGTTTTATATTGATGGACAATCTGAGCGAAGGATTGAAAATGAAACCGTTCAAGACTGGATGGAGTTTTATTGTGTTTTTAGAGTTAAAAAATTTATCGATCCAAAGGAAATTTTGACTCAAAAAATTCAGCCTGTATTGAGGGCAGAATTTGAAGGCTCAGATAATAAACCACTGTTTAAAGATGGTCTGGGTCGTTTGCTTTGGGGTGCACTTTATTGGATTCCGATGGATGATAAAATTCCTGAATTTAATTTTTAAATTCTGAGGTCTGGATAAAGAGGATTGTTGACAAGTTATTTAACATTGGCTAAAGTTTATTTTCCGTGTTGAGGTGTAGCTCAGTCGGTAGAGCAGGTGGCTGTTAACCACCCTGTCGGGAGTTCGAGTCTCTCCACCTCAGCCATTTTTAATTCAAGCTTTTCATTAAAAAATTCTAAAATTATTTTCTTGTTTTAACAACTTGATTTAGCTGAAGGGGTATGGCAAATTAATTTTTGTAC
>CAYMLA010000113.1:0-4441 GCA_964390785.1 uncultured Bdellovibrionales bacterium
CCGGAGGAGGAATAACGAAGAGATAAGTAAAACTAATGGTGCAGATCCGTTGAAGTTATTTCGCAACAGGCACTACTTATCTCTTCGTTATTCCTTTCAAGTTAGCATCTCTTGCTAGCGTTTTGTCGTCAGGCCTTGATATAATAAAAACTAATAGCGCCTTTCTATTAAATTTATTTCACCCCAAGCACTCTATGGTTTTTAAAAAAATCTAAAAAATTGATCATTTTGAAACAACCTATTATTTAGTGGTTGTTTTGCAGCAGTCACTACTTAAGTTTAGGCTTATTAATGCCGATAGGACATAGGAGGGTGAAAATCAATTCAATTTTTAATTATAATAATTATAGTTTTTTTCATCTGAGCGAGTTATCAGTTGCCCGTCGTTAGTTATTAGCGAATGCGGGGTAAATTTTAAAAAACTGAATGGAAAATGAAGATACTGATAACTGACAAATGATAACTGTAGATCGCGGACGAAACGAAGTGGAGTTCAAGTTATGAAATTAGGATCAATTTTTTTATTTGTATTTATGTCTTTGTTTAGTTTTAGTTTTTTTAATAACTGTGATAATTATTCTGATAATACAGTATTTCAATCGAATGATAAAATGAATCTAGATGTGGAATGCATTAAAGATATTAATGGAGATTGTGAAGGGGATGAATCAAGTGCAGATTTTCTAGAGTTAAGAATTCATGTTAGCGATCTCATTTTATTAAGTCTAACAGAAGATCGGTTTACTGACGGTTCTGTGGAATTTGATATTGGTGGAGAGTGTTATCCGGCAGGATTTCCTTCAAATATAATTGAATGGCGTATAATTGCCCCTGATGGTCATATTGTATTAAGCAGTGAAGACATTAAGAATCGAACTGTTTGTCGTAATGGGCGATTTCAAATTAAAATTATTCTTGAAGTCGGCACAGAAAATGCTCAAATTGATTCTGAAGTTATTAACTTTTTAGAAGTTGAAATTGTTGGAATTTCAGCTCAGGGTCAACGATTTACTAATTCTTTATTGGCGAAACAAAAAATGGATATTAAATTTTTACCTTAGTTGTTTCTATTGTTTTGCAACAGTCATTACTGAGGGCAGTAGTATTCTCCTCCAAATTCTAACGCAGAATTATAAAATGTATAACTATCAATAAGATTTGTTTTTGTATTCAAGATTGAATCTTCTAGACTGTACTTGTACAATTTAACATCAATTTTTGTAGCAAATGATTCTTCAGCTCCTTCAATGTACCCTTCAATTGTAGGGACTGAAAGCTTAACAAATGAGGATTTTTCAGCTGAAGCAAAAATTTCTAAACGACATTTCAAATTAACAGCTTCTAATTTATAAGTTCGATTACATGGATTAATTTTCCATTTAAAGCGATTTCCAAGAGTGCTTTGTCTAAAACGACAATTCATTTTTGGAGAATCATAGGCTGCCAACCAACTTTCTAATTCAATAGATTTGATTTGAGCTTTACCTCCTGCTACAGAAATTGAACGTTTTCCATCAGGACTAAATCCTTGGAGCCAAATCCAAGCTTTAGGAAATACAGTTCCCCAATTTTTTTCTTGATGAGCCCAACCTTTTCCAAAGTAATCTATATTTGAGTCATCATTGTAAGAAATTTCATAATGAGCTTCAGAGAGAAGACTATAGACATACCAATGTTGAGATAACCAACTCCAATTGCTCATTCGTCCCTCTGGTCCATCATAGTCTTCTTTAGTAAACCAAGGGGTACGAAATATAATATTAGCTTTAACAGATATTTCGTTTGGAATTGAAATATTTATTTCATTTTTAGTAATATATCCAAACCCAGGAGCTTCCCACCTAAATAAAGAGTCATCAGAGTTGTTTATCATAATCGTATGCTCCGGGAAAGCCTCAAAAACAGTTGTTTCTGATCGATCGACAACATGATGAATAATAGCAATATATCCAGGGATTTTTTCCCCTTTTTGTTCAAAAAAATAAGAGGAAACAATGACCGCAATTGAATCACCATGAGAAGAGTCCGTAATTCGAGTGTACCAACCTTCAAACCAAGGACCTTTTTCAGGCATTTGATGAGGCTTCATATGAGCAAAACAGGTAAAGCTAAAACATAGAGTAATAAAAACAAAAAATAATCGTTTTAAAAACACAACTCCCCCCCTCGTGAATCGATTGTCATTTCAATTAATAAAATTTTTATGTTGAAATTGAAAGTATTATATTCATTTTGCAATCATTACAATTTTTAAAAAATCAACAGAAAATTTGTCATTAGTAGTTATTTGCAATATTTTAGTGGCTGCTGAAAAAGAGTCAAATTGGGGGGAGCATGAAAATACTTTTAAGCTATAGTTTAATCACTTTCATTTATTTATGTTGTTTATCAGCAAATTCAAGCACAGTGTTAAATGATGAGTTTTATTTGCAGAAATTATCAGATATGCAAAGACAACTTGTGGAACGACAAAAACCTCTTGGAGAATGGGCTGGTTTAAATGAAGGTGATCCACGATGGGATGTAATGTTTCTTGTTTATACGCACGAGCTCAATGAATGGGGATTTGACTTTGCTTCTGATGAAGTTTTAAAAGAAGTCAAGGATCAAACCATTAACCGGCTTAAAAGATGGCAAGGATTTCAAACTGATGGGTGGGCTCTTGTAAAAGGATATCCTGCTGATAAGGAATTAACAGGGAGCATACTATTAGCCTTAAATCATGTCGATACTGAATTGGCTCGTCATCACTTTAAAAGTCAACAAAAGAAATGGGATAAACAAGGAAAAATTACGGATTTAAGTTTTTTAGACCGATTTTTTTATCGTATTTTACAGGCTCCAGGGCAAATTATTTTACCTCCAATGAGCCCTTTGTACTTTAAGATTTCAAGAGACTCCATGTTTTACAATATGTCTTCACTCGGATATTATCGATTAGGAATGATTGGGGCAATTGTTTGGCGTCACTTTAATTATATTTGGAAGTTTGATCGACCTCTTCGTCCATTAACAGAAGATTTTTTATCTCGAAAAGGTTTTTATGTATCAAATCCACATTTGACAAAGAAAATTTCCACTCAGTTTTGGGCTAATGAAGGTCTTGTTTGGCTTTTACAAAGACCGAATGCTGATGGCAATCCAGTAGTTTCTCTTATTATTCAACAAGCTTTTTTTGCGGCTCATCGGGCCGGTGCGATGGACTTAAGCCACGTCATCGAAAAGGGGTGGCGATATTTAATGAGTTTGCGTCTTAAAAAAAGAGATAATGTTGTTGTATTTCAGCCATCTGTAAGCCCCATTTGGGATACGTCACGTGTTTTAAAAGCCATTAGTTATATTCCCGAAAATCAAAGATTAAATTCTTTATCAAATTCATCTGATGCTATCAAGCGAGCAATTCGTTTTTTATTATCAGAGCAAGATGTCGACGGGGGGGATTACAGGATGGCAAATCCTAATTTTTCTCCTGGAGGATGGGGCTTTGCCTATGGAAGCAAGAGATATCCTGATTCTGATGACACTGCAATGGCCATTGAAGCGTTACTCAATCATGCTGATGATTCCAATCAGGTTCATCAAGCGGTTACACAAGGGATAAGTTGGATATTGCAATTACAGAACGATAATGGAGGTTGGCCAGCTTGGGATTATGATGCAACTGAATTGATAGAATTTTTAATCCAAAAAGCAAAAATTATCCCTAACACATCTCTAGAACCACAAGTGGATGTGACAGCTAGGGTGCTTCGCACATTAGCTAAAGTTAAACAATCTGGTTTTACAGATATTCCTGAGGAAGTTTTTCAAAAAGGCTGTCATTATTTATTGAACACTTCAGTTCAATCTCAATGGGGATTAGAATTGTGGGCAGGTACATGGGCAGTCAATTATCTGTATGCGACGAGTGAAGTTGTTTCTACTCTGATGGAGGTTCAGTGCAAAGAAGATTTTCCTTATCTTCAGTACATCGATTGGATCAAAAAAATTCAAAATGATGATTTTGGGTGGGGTGAATCCGTTGATTCTTATCAAATGAAGGATTTTGTAAAGGGTGATTCGACTATTAATCAGACTTTAGGAGCGTTACAGGTTCTTTTGAAGTATGAAGAACTTAGGTCGCGACATCCTCATTGGCCAAGTGTTCGCGAAACAATAGAAAAGGGTATGATGTATTATCTTTCAAAGGTGAATTCTGAAGGAGACATCAGTGATGAGGGTGAAACAACGGCTTGTTATGCCTGTCCCACCCTTTATGTTCGATATGATTTAATCCCTCTTTACATGGGTATTGAAGTTTTAGCTAAATTTATTAATTTAACTGAAAATTAAAAAATGAAATTGCTAGAAAAAAAATTTATAAAGGGACTGTTCCAGTGTTTCTATTTTTTGATTTAAGATCCTTTTTATTTGATTCTCTTAGTGCTATTTGAAGTGCTGA
>CAYMLA010000113.1:4451-7867 GCA_964390785.1 uncultured Bdellovibrionales bacterium
AATATGCGAATATATTGGTAATCAAGTCGGATATTCATCTCCTTATCTTCTGCCTTCATTGAATGAAGAAGGCGAAGGAATAGGTGCTATTTCAAAAGAAGACCGAGATCCATTATTTGCTGAAGCTGCAAAATTAATAGCATCGTACATGTCTTCACTTGATTTTTGGACAAAAACTTCTTTTTTAGGAGGAAAACGGACACTTACTTCGCATTTATAAAGAGGTGCACCTTTAGCCAGTTTAGGATTTTCACTCACAAGCCAAACTTGAAGATGATAGTCCGGACGCCCGCCGAAATCAGTTACTATTTTTTCAATTTTGCTTACGGCATGATTTTCAACAGATTCAGATCGATCCATATGAGTGAAATGTATTTTTGTCCTCAATGTAACCTCCTTTTTAGATTTGTTTTAAAATAGCTTCTATAAAAAGGCTGTTGTTAAATGGCGACTTTCAACAACCTTATACTCAAGTTTAATTAAACTTTATAATTGAGGTCAATCGGACAAAGATAGTTTTTTCAAAAGATAGGAATGTGAGGCATAACTCATTGAAACAACAATTGTCTTGGTTATGGCAATGCGCTGTATTTAAATTAGGATTGTTACTAATTTGAGTTCATAAACTGGCCTTGAATAATTTGATTAGAGTTAAGGTAATTCAGTATATGTTGATAGACCATCATTTTTTCTTTTGTCCACTGAGGGGCAATGAGTTCATTTTGTCTAGCTGCGATTGCTGAAAGACGATGAACCGCAACTTGCGGGGAAAGGTGCTGTAAAAATAAACTAACGCGATAAGTATATTCGTCTAGTTCAAGGGGTTTAAAGAGTTTTTTACTAAATAATTCAGCAAGTGGAGTGTTTTTTAATACATGAAGATTGTGTAATTTGACATTATGAATAGGCATTGAGTTAATCCATTGAGCCGTTTGAATAATTTCATTATCTGTTTCATTCGGCAACCCAAAAATGAGATGAATTCCGATATTTAATTTTTCAAATTCCGATAGTTTTTTAAGGGCTATTTTTGTAGATTTATGTTGATGGCCTCGCTGTAAAAAACTGAGATGATGGTCGAAAATTGATTGCACGCCAATTTCCACCGAAAAATATGTTTTTGTTGAATAATATTCAAAAATGTTTAAGGCGGCACTTGAAATGCAATCTGGGCGAGTGCCAATGACGATACCAACAACATCAGGGAACTGAAGAGCTTGTGTGATTTGGTTATTAAACGCTTTGATTTTTGTAAAGGTTGATGTGTAGGCTTGGAAATAAATAAGAAATTTAAAAGCATTAACATTATTGGAAATGCGTTGACGATACTTTTGAATTTGTTCAATGAGATTAAGTTGAAATGCCTCTTCATGTGCTGCTGATCCCCATTCATCACAAAATACACAGGGTTTCATGTTTTTTAAGCCCATTCGATTCGGGCAAGTGTTGACAGTAACAATAGGGATTTTATAAACTTTTTGGCCAAACGTTTTAATATAATGCTCGCTAATTGGATAGTAAGGGAATGATGTTGGTCTAACATTCATAAATAAAATCCTTATTAAGTGGCTGCTGCAAAACAGCCAACTTTTTCGTTGGCTTCGCTCAAATCTCACTGCGACGTACTTAATGTACGCCTCGTTCGATTTGAGCTCGCGCGCCTCAAATTTGACTATTTTGCAGCAGCCACTTAGGCAGTAGCATGATAGCCAACTTGCAAAACAACCAACATTAATATTACTATTTAAAACGGTCAAGTTGTATGCTATACAGCATCTTCTTTGCTTTTTAAAAAGCTTAATTTGGTGGATGATCAGAACATAGAACCTAAAAGATCAATATTAATAATTCGGTGGTTTCAGTGGTTCAACGGAGGATGTGTTTTGTCTTATTTTTTTTTAAAAACAAATGATGGGAGTTATTCTCTTTCCCATGACTGTAATAGTGAACTTATGCATTCTCAAGATGGGGCTTATCAAGAAACACAATATGTCTATGGCAAAGCCATTGATTGGATTTTTGATCGTGTTTCTGAGCCTTCTTTTTTGGTTGTTGGTTTAGGATTGGGTTATATAGAATATGCTATTTTGGCAAGAGCAATTCAGCGAAATAATTTAAATATCATTATTCATAGTTTTGAAGCGGATCAAAAATTGACAAAAAATTTTTTAAATTGGATTCTTGGTGATATTGATTCTTTGTCTGATTCTTTTGTTAAAGCTTATAAAACGATGGAAAATTTTTATATAAACCAATTCAATTTGACTTCTTATGATTTTAAAAAAGGTTTTTTGTTTCTTTTAAAGAATAAACGTTTATTGATTGATGCCGAGCTTAGTATGACGACATCTTTAAAATCAGAGTATCATGGAATTTTTTATGATGTCTATAGTGCGAGCACTAATGCTTTACTTTGGGAGCCTTCTTTTTTAAGACAGATTTTATTGAATGCCAGCTACTCAAACGCTGTTTTTGCAACTTATTCTTCTCGTGGTTCTTTAAAAAAAGTTTTAAAAGAGTCTAAATTCGAATGTTTTTTTAGAAAAGGATTTTCAAGAAAAAAGGAATCGACTTTTGCAGTACGAGAAAATGAATTAACTTAAGCGGCTACTTTTTCAGTTTTTTCATTTATGTATTGAATAATTGCAGAAAGGCTTTCTGTTTGAATATTTGTAAACCTTATTCCTGCAAAATTATTTTTAGATAAGTACATTACTTCAGCATTAGCTTTAACAGGAAAATTAAGCGTTGGACTACTTAAGATGAGTCGATAGGTTTCTCCAATGATGACTCCTGATAAATTGCTTATTCCCATTCCTCCTTCGCTTATTGTGATTGCATCTCCAGAATAGATAACATTATTTTTTTCAAGCTTAACCTGTCCTGAGATATTTAGTCGAGGATGCTTTCTCCTTGTAACACCTAGACGTTCAATGATTTTTGAATTACAATAAATACTTACAAAGTCTTCCATGTGAACGTTTTTTATTTCAACAGAAGAGAGATCTTTTACAAATTTTAATGCGTTTAAAAGTTCATTTAATGTGAGAGGAGCTGAAATTTTGTTCTTAATTCTTATAATCCATGATTTAGGTTCTTCTTTAGTTTGATTTTCATCTAACTTTTTTATCTCATTTTGCCATTGTTTTACTTTTATCCAATCATTGAGACCAATACCCCAAATTAATTGTTCGGGTGAAATGTTATTATTATTAATTTCTGAATGGACAAACTCAGTTGAAAAAGGACCAGTAACAATGTCTTCAGAATAAAAAAACCATATGTTTTTCATAACTAACGATTCGTCATTTTTATCATAAAACTTAATAAGTCCAGTTTTTATTTTTTGGATTCACTTTTGAATAACTAGTACAGCTCGGCTTAAGTCCTTCGACATTTTTACACGGAGAGTCTGT
>CAYMLA010000114.1:0-7843 GCA_964390785.1 uncultured Bdellovibrionales bacterium
CTCGTTCGATTTGAACTCGCGCGCCTCAAATTTGACTATTTTGCAACAGCCACTAAATAGTGGCTGTTGCTTTAAAAACATTAATGTTTTTATTTTTGATGCAAAAGATGTATCTTTCATTTTATTGGAGTCTATAGCTCGTTTTGTGGTTTTAAAACGACTAGAATTTTAATTTGTAATTGTTAAAAAGTATTGATTCCATGGCAGGACTTTTTATGGATGTCTTTTTTGGGGCAATTGTGTTTTTTTTAAAAAAGAATCGAAAATATTTAAATATTCTTTTTATTTTTCTCGTTTGCTTTCTATTACCGAGTTTAAAGCTTGGAATTTTTAAGAGAGTTTCCCTCCCAATTGATGTCGTAAAAAATGTTAATCCTGGTGAATGGTTGATTTTCCCCTTTTTAAAGCAAGTTAAATCTCCTAATTTGGGGGGGAAAGACTTGTCTTGGGATGATCGATATAAATTTTATTTTGGAACTTTAGGGACAGGATTGATTGAAGGGATGAGATTAAGAGGCCTTTGGCTTCCATATAAAGAAAAAAATTCAGACTCTTTTATTTTTCATAACGTCTTTGTTGGAAAAACTCAATATTGGTTTAATGAACCCATTAAAATGAACTTTGATTCGAATCTAAAAAAAATTAAATTACGAATCCCGACTTCTGTTCAACAAAAAATCATTAAAAATAAACAACGGGATCAAGAGCAAATAACACGACGGCGAATGAGGCATTTGATGACTCTTGAAAGTGATTGGAATTTTAGCACAAAATGGATCTATCCTTTAGAGTCAAAGATTGTTTCACCCTTTGGTCACTTAAGAGTTCTACCTTCAGGAAAAGTGTATTTGCACTCAGGAATTGATTTTCGAGCCCCAGTGGGAACTCCCGTTCGATCAACAAGTGATGGACATGTTGTTATGACTGGAGAGATGGCTGTTCTTGGTCGTTTTGTATTGATCGATCATGGGCGTGGTATTTTTACTCGGTATCTTCATTTAAATGAAATTCTCGTTAAAGAACCTGATGCTGTGAATATGGGTCAAATAATTGCGCGATCGGGTCAATCTGGGCGCATCACTGGCCCCCATCTTCATTGGGAAATCCTGTGGAAAGGTAGGGAGTTGCATCCTTCGGATTTTTTGGACTTTTGGGAGTCCAATGATCATCTAAAGTAAAACTAATGCGTTGAACCCATTTTTTTTCTAAATAAAGATTAATTCGATTCTTAATTTCTTCAGTCAAAAAAGTAAGCTGTTGATGCCATGTTGAGTTTTTTACATAAATAAATAAAGTCCCATTTTTGTAATCAACAGGAAACGTGTGGTCATAGATTGTTTGGCCAACAATCGCTCTCCATTGTTGCCAAACTTTCCACTTTGTGTATTGTTGACAGAGACCAGACTTGCTATTTTCAAAGATTCCATGTAGGACTTGTGTGCTTGAAGTAAGGTGTGTTTTATTGGTTTTCATGACTAAAAAGAGAGTATCATAATGAACAAAAAAACTCCAGTGACAATCGTTGGCGCAGGATTGGCCGGAAGTGAATGCGCTTGGCAGTTGGCAGAGCGCGGAGTTCAGGTTTATCTCCATGAAATGAGAGACAAAATTTCAACTGAAGCCCATAAAACAAATCTGTTTGCAGAGCTTGTTTGCTCCAATTCTTTCGGAAGTGTTCAAAACTATTCTGCTCCGGGTCAGCTGAAGTGGGAAGCTCAAAGGCTTGGTTCGATTGTGCTGCAAAGCGCTCAACAACATTTTGTTCCGGCAGGAATGGCCTTAGCCGTTGACCGTAAAGGGTTTTCAGAAACAATCACAGCAAAATTAAAACAACACCCGAATATTCAAGTTTTTTCTGACGTGGTGACTTGTATTGACCATGTCCAACGTCCTGCGGTGATTGCGTCTGGTCCTTTAACTCATCCTGATTTGGCCAATTCGCTTTGTGAGTTTTTGGGAAAAGATTTTTTTTATTTTTATGATGCCATTAGTCCTGTTGTTGATGCTGAAAGTGTTGATTTTGAAAAGGCCTTTTGGGCTGATCGTTACCAGAAAGGGACAAATGATTATTTAAATTGTCCGTTTTCAAAAGTGGAATATGAAGCTTTTATTAAAGAGCTGTTGGAGGCTGAAAAAGTAGCCCTGAGAACATTTGAAGAAGCTAAATATTATGAAGCGTGCATGCCCGTTGAAACGCTTGCTGAGAGGGGGGTCGACTCTCTTCGCTTTGGGCCTTTGAATCCAAAAGGGATTCGTCATCCAGAAACAAACGAAATTTTTTATGCCGTTGTTCAGTTAAGAGCTGAGAATAGAGAAAAAACCGCTTTTAATCTTGTTGGTTTTCAAACAAAGTTGACTTACTCAGAACAAAAAAGAATTTTTAGAATGATTCCTGGATTAGGACGTGCGGAATTTTTAAAATTGGGAAGTGTTCATCGAAACAGTTATATTCATTCACCGATTTTATTAAATCAAAACTTTTCGAGCAAAAAAGATCCAGATCTTTTTTTTGCTGGTCAACTCACTGGAGTTGAAGGGTATTTTGAATCGGTTTGCACTGGCCTTATGGTGGGAATTTTTTTGGCTCATAAAGACTCGGATCTTGGTCTGCCTCCCAAAGAAAGCGCCTTTGGTGCTTTAATCAATCATGTAACAAATTTAGATAAATTGGATTGTTTTCAACCAAGTGGAATTAATTTTTCCTTATTGCCTCAACTTAGTGAAGTCATAAAAAACAAAAGAAACAGACGAGATCGCCAATTGGAAGTGGCTAAACAGGCTTTTAGTCAGTGGGCTGATCGAATTTCCGTCCTCTAAAGAACTTAGATCATATTGCCGATTAGAATATTGTTATAAAATAACTCAAGTGTTTTTATCATCAACTTAATTATTAAGGAGATGTCATGTTAAAACGACGTTTTCGATTTCTTGTGAGTTTAATTTTTGTTTTCTCGTTTTCTGTTCTTCATCTTAATTGTGGAGATAAAAAAACTTATAATGATGACTTCCAAGAAGACAACAGTGAAGAAACAGGAGAAGTCAATAATACTGATGGATTTTCAATCAAGATGGCACAAGGCAGCGAATTGATTGAAATGCTTTTAATGAAAGTTGCAAGCACTCCAACGATTGGTTGCTCTATTCCAACCACAACACAAGACAATAATGACGTTTCCTGCATACTCAATATGCTTGAAGGAGCTGTCTATCATAATGGTTTTACCTTTCAGATCAATGTCCCCACCTCTATGTGTAAATATTTAAAGTTTAGAAATTATTTTTATTATAATTGGGAGATGGGGCAAGCCCCTTCTACAGCAAGAATTGTAAAAAAACTTGATGTCGATGGAAATGTCGACCCAAGCGAAACAAAATGTTACAGAGATGGCGTTGGAGATGAGCATGAAACAAATTGTTATGATGATCCTGAGCTTGAATTTGATTTAGATAGTTATACCGTGAGTTGCAAGTATAATTATTCAACTTTAAGTGTGGATTACCCAAATTGCTGTTTGGGACAAACAACTCTCGTTGTTGAAACTCGTGATGATACAAATGCCGTTGTTGAAATATCTCCACCTGAAAAATTGGATTGGGGTGGAAAATATGAAGGCTGTCTGGATGGGCCTGCTATTTTTGACTCAGATTGGCCTCGCAGTAAACAGGGGTGGCCTTTAGGGAAACGTTATTTTGTAGATGGAATTGGAATTAACTTTAATTACACTGTATCGCCACCTCTGACAATTAATCCACTTGCGTATAATCTATTGATTGCAAATTACTATGAAATTGATTTTGAAACTGGAATCGGAGAAAATGTTCATACCGCAACTCCAAGCGGGGGCGCAGCGAGAACAAGTTATCTTCCCTTTGCGATTGACCCCATTATTGATCGATCAAATTCTTCTCTGTCAGCAACCCAAGATTCCTATGAGTTTCAATGTCTTGATGAAGCTGATGAAATACAGCAAAGAATTCGAGTTTTTGTTCGTGAATGGAATACAATTGAACAATTTAATTTATTTAAAGCCGATCCAACATTAATCGATGATCATCCCGATATGTCCGATGTTGTCGGAGAGGAAGACTCTGATTGTGACTATGGAATTACTGGAGATTGTGATGATTCGCCTGATTGGAAAGTGATGCGTGTTTATTTTGGACAAGACGCTTATGACATGAATGACCCCTCTAAGTGGGAACTTTATTTTCCGCGCATTCCACCAGCAGAGTAATTACTTTAGAATCTTTGAAAGAGGATTATGTTTTTCAATGACCTGTGCTAAGTCTTCAATACTCAAATGGAGGTATTTTTCAGTTGCTACGAGACTGGAATGCCCTAAAACCTGTTGAAGTATCCGCAAATTTATTCCCCCAGTTAAAAGATGAGTCGCATAACTGTGTCTTAAAGCATGAGGATGTATTGGACGATTGAGGCCAACTTTTTGTCCCCAAAAACGAATCGTTTTATAGGCAGTAGAAGAGTTAAGAGGGGCTTTTCCAAAAATCCATTCTCCCTGATTGAATTGAATGTTTCTGAAATGAGTCAGTTTTTTAACTAGAAATTTTGGAAGAGCAATGATTCTTTGTTTTTTTCCTTTACCCATAATTGTAATTTGTTTTTTTTCAAAATGAACATCATTCCACTTAAGAGTGCAAGCTTCGTTAAGACGAAGACCACATCCATAAAGGAGTAGAAATAAAATTAAGTCTTTTTGATTTGAAGATTGAGAGGCCTCTTCTTTCATGGCTTTTATAAGAGTGATGACTTCATCGACGGTTAAGAAGCGAGGGATTTTAGTTGGTAATTTATTACAAGTAAAAAAAGTGTGCGCCGGTTGATCTAGTTTGTTATTTTCATAAAGCCATTTCAAGAATGATTTTATTGTTGCTAACTTTCTATTTCGAGAGGCTGGACTTAAGTTTTGCCATTGATGTGTGCCTGATTGAATTGTTTTTAGAACTTGTTTTTCTGATAAAACTAAATCAGGAGTGTTTTCGATTTTTTTAACAAAAAAAATATCTTTAATAAGATCATCCTCATAAGTTGTTATAAATTTTCCATGCTCTTTGAGATTAAGAAATTGCTCTAAATCTCGGCTATAGGCTCGAATCGTGTGGGGAGAACCCGAATGTAGATGGGCCATTGATTTTAAAAAACAAATGCTTTCCTGTTGAATATCCATTGTGTTTGTCATAAAAAATACAATAAAATCAGGTGGCTAAAAAAAATACAAAAATAATACAAAAACTTCTTGCAAATTTTACAGCACTGCGTTATTATGCAATGCAACATCATCGTTCCAAATTGAGACGCACATCGCTATAGAGAAAAACACCACGACTTGTAGTTCAATTTATTAACCTTTTTTTAAGTATGAGGTTTTTATGTCACTTGTTAAACACCAAAATGAATTGCCTCCTTCTCAGAATAATCGACAAAGTTCATGGAGCCAAGATCCGTCAAACAAGCTTATTCAAAACAATACGATGATCTATAAGTCTGATGTGATGAAGCAATTAATGCGAATGGTAGAACGAGTTGCTCCTTCTAATGCAACTGTTCTTATCATGGGAGAGAGCGGAACAGGTAAAGAGCTTGTTGCTCATGCCATTCACGAGAAGAGTAATCGCTCAAATAAACCTTTTGTTGCGATTAACTGTGGTGCCTTGAGAGAAACTCTTCTTGAAAGTGAATTGTTTGGCCATGAAAAAGGAGCTTTTACCGGTGCGTACTCCAGAAAGTTAGGGTTAGCAGAGGTGGCTAACGGAGGAACACTTTTTCTTGACGAAATTGGTGAATTAAGCCCAGGAATTCAATCTAAACTTTTAAGATTTATTCAAGAGGGCGAAATTTACCGTGTTGGTGGTAAGGATCCCATTAAGGTTAACATTCGTCTCATCAGCGCAACAAATAAGGAGCTTGACGTTGAAGTGATGACGGGAACCTTTAGAGAGGATTTATTTTATAGAATCAATACAATCGTAACACATGCGCCGCCATTAAGAAGACGAAAAGAAGACATCCCTCTATTAGTTGAATACTTTTTATCACACGGAAACAATGTTCATCTTGAACAAGGAAAAAAAATCAATGAAGAGGCCATGCAAGTCCTACAAGGATACGATTGGCCTGGAAACATTCGAGAATTACAAAACGTTTGTGAGCGCGTTCAGATTCTTTCTGAAGGCCTTATTATTATGCCCTCAGACATTCCAGATTATATTAAAAATCCGGAAAAGAAAATGGTTGGAGATGATTACGACCCAACAATAACACTTCAAGACCTAGAGAAGCGTTATATCCTTCAGGCCTTAAATTATTTTGATGGCAACAAAACACAAGCGGCCAATGCTCTTAAAATTACGATTAAAACTTTGTATAACAAACTTCATGAATATGGTGAATTTGATAAATTTGCTATTCATTCTCGCACAGGACGTTAAAAGGATTTCAAGCTAAAGCGGTGAAGGGCTCTCACAAAATGGAGAGTCCTTTTTTTGTTTTTTTACAATTGTTTTTTACAATCAAATTCTTTGAAACCCCTTTCTAATTACCCAATAACCCATTCAGACAAAAAAACGATAGTGCCTCTTGCTAAATCAAGGGAATTCGAGCTAGACTACTCAAACAATTGCAGCTTGTATTAAAAGAAGGGGGACGACATGAAAAAAAGCCGATTCATTTTTGTTATTTTAAGCGTTTGTTTTTTGACTCTTGAATTATTAAGCTTTCAAAATTTCAATGATTCATCGGAAGAACTTTCACTACGACCTGATTCTGTATCGATTGACGAGTTAAGCAGAAAGAATGAAGCTCTTAGAATTTTACGTTTAAAAAACGAGATTGATCTTGAAGTTTTACGACCCTTTGCTGAATATGAAAAAGTACAATATGTCTTTTTAAGTGCAGAGACTTACTTTGAATCTCAAACAGCAAAAGTTGAATTAATTCGTTTTTTACCAGAAGGAGTTAGTGCTGTTGTCTATTCAAAACGCCAAGAAAATCTTGACTTATTTCGTTCTTATCTTGATTCTCAAAACATTCAAACCCCTGTTTATTATTTAAAATTAGAGAGCGAAGGAGTTGATTTTTGGGCTCGAGATGTTCTTCCCTTTCCTGTTTATAGAGATAAAAATGGAAAAACAGAATTGGCCGTTGTTGATTCTAAGTATTTTCACAAAGCAGAACCTGATCAATGGATTGCCGATTGGTTAAATGTTGAATTGATTTCTCATTCCTATTTTTTTGAAGGTGGAAATCTCATTTCGAATCATGTTGGAGACTGCATTGTTGTTAACAGTGAAAGCACAAAAGCTATTCCCGATAATCTTTTTTATCATCATTTTGGATGTCAAAGCTTATTGCGCTTACGTCATGTTTCTGGAATTGGTCATATTGATGAAAAGTTGAAATTTATTTCAGAAAAGCAAGTGCTAACCAGCTTAGCGTCCTATATAAAACCCTTACAAAAAGCCGGTTTTCGTGTTGCTTATTTACCTGAATTTAATATTTTTAGTAAACGCAGTTATGCAAATGCCTTGCTTGTTAATGGAGTTGCTTTTGTTCCTCAATATTTTACCTCAACCGATCAAGAAGCAAAAAAGATTTATGAGCAATTTGGATATCGTGTTGTGTTTTTAGACAGTCGAAGACTCTCTGATTATGGTAAAGGCTCTATTCATTGTATAGCAATCACTTATCCAGAAACTTCCTTGAGACAACTTGGTCTGTTACGATGAGGCCCTAATCAAAACCAATAAAATCTTCAATTTTTGAGTTCATTAAGAATAGCAAGCTTGTGTCTTTGTGGCATTTGCTGAATATTAGAAATAACTTTTA
>CAYMLA010000115.1:0-7735 GCA_964390785.1 uncultured Bdellovibrionales bacterium
GCTGATTTGATTATCTTGTATTTCATCAATATTAGCCTGAGCAATATAATGACCAGCTTCTTCTAACGCAGACATATATTTAATTTCTTCAGACACTTTACCTTCTGTAACAGAACGATATGGTGTTTCAATAAAACCATAATCATTAATTCTCGCATAAGTTGCCAAAGAAGCAATTAATCCAATATTAGGTCCTTCAGGAGTTTCAATTGGACAAATTCGACCATAATGAGTAGGATGCACATCTCGAACCTCAAATCCAGCACGATCTCTTGTTAAACCACCTGGACCCAAAGCTGAAAGTCTCCTTTTATGGGTAATTTCAGACAAAGGATTTGTTTGGTCCATAAACTGTGAAAGTTGACTTGATCCAAAAAATTCTTTAACAACAGCATTAACTGGTTTAGCATTAACTAAATCATGGGGCATCATTGTCTCAAGATCTTGTAAGCTCATTCGTTCTCGAATTGCACGTTCCATTCGAACCAAACCTATTCGATATTGATTTTCTAACAATTCTCCAACTGAACGAATACGACGATTCCCAAGATGATCGATATCATCAACTCGACCTTTTCCATTTTTAAGATCAATTAATGTTTTAACAGTCGATAAAATATCTTTATGTGTAAGAGTTCGATGTTCTGGAGGACATTCTTCGACAGAAATTGAAAATCGATGATTTATTTTTATACGCCCAACTTCGCTAAGATCATAAGATTCAGGATCAAAAACTAATCGTTTAAAAAATCCTTCAGCAGCTTCAGCTGTGGGAAGTTCACCTGGCCTTAATCTCTTATAAACTTCTAAAAGAGCTTCTTCTTGAGTCGCAACCTTATCAATAAGTAGTGTATTTTTTAAGTAAGGTCCAACACTCATACCATCAAAAAAGATCATGTAAAAAGTTTCAATTCCAGCTGTTAATGCTCGATCGAGAGCATCTTTTGTTAGCTCTTCGTTAGCATCAGCAATAATCTCTCCTGTTTCTTCATCAATCAATGGTTTTGCAATCGTTTTTCCTAATAAATCATCAAGTCCTATTTCAATTTCAGTAATATCTGCAGTCTTAACTTTATTTACAATAGCTCGAGTTATTCTTCGACCTTGTCGAACAATAACTTCTCCAGAAGCTGGATCTACAATATCAGCTAATGCTCTTTGACCCGACATTTTATCAATATCCATTTTTCTAAAAAACTGATTACCTCGAATATAAACCTCATCTAAATCATAAAAATAATCTAAAAGTTGTTCATTATTGTAACCTAAAGCTTTAAGCAAAATGGTGACAGGCAATTTTCTTCTTCGATCAATTCTAACGTATAATAAATCTTTTTGATCAAATTCAAAATCCAACCACGATCCACGATAAGGAATAATTCGTGCTGAATAAATAAGTTTTCCTGTTGTACTCGCTTTACCCCCATCATGATCAAAGAAAACACCTGGAGAACGGTGCAATTGACTAACCACAACTCTCTCTGTCCCATTAAAAATAAAAGAACCATTTTGAGTCATTCTTGGAATCTCTCCCAAATAAACTTCTTGCTCTTTTACATCTCGAATGCTTCTTGCTTGAGTCTCTTCATCGACATCAAAAACAATCAAACGCAATGTCACTCGAAGGGGAGAAGCATAAGTCATTCCTCTTTGTCGGCATTCATCAACATCATATTTTGCTGGCTCTAAGACATAACTAACAAATTCTAATTGTGCCGTATTGTTAAAATCACTGATTGGAAAAACAGACTTAAAGACTCCATTGAGTCCAACAAGTCCACGGCGATCAGCATCGACTTCTGCTTGTAAAAAATCAGCATATGATTTTTTTTGTAGTTCAATCAAATTCGGAATATCGATAACTTGATTATTGCGCGCAAAAGAATGCCTTAACCTCAAATTTGAAGCTGTAATTGGAGTTAAACCCATTATTTCTCCCTAATTTTATTTAATAAATCTAAAAGAATTGTCATACGAGAAACTGACAAATAAAACACCCCTACCAAAAAACAATCAGACTCAATTATCATGCCATTTTTTTTAAACATGCAAGCATGTTTAAAATATTTTTAATTGAACCAAAGTGTTAGGCCATAAAAAAAGAAGACCTAACTATTAAATATAACGAATATCGTGCGCTGCACTGTAAAATCAAAATTTTATTTAAGCTCGACTTTTGCGCCCGCTTTTTCAAGAACTTCCTTAATTTTATTTGCCTCATCTTTTGGAAGACCTTCTTTAACAGCCTTAGGAGCAGCTTCAACTAAATCTTTAGCATCTTTTAAACCTAAACCAGTAATTGCTCGAACTTCTTTAATAACATTGATTTTACTTGAACCAGCTTCAACAAGCACAACATCAAATTCTGTTTTTTCTTCTTCAGCAGCAACAGGAGCAGCCGCAGCAATTGCAGCAACAGGAGCAGCAGCACTAACACCCCATTTTTCTTCTAAAGTTGAAATCAACTCAGCCATTTCAATAACGGGCATATTTGACAAATAATCAATAACTTGTTCTCTTTCTAAACTCATTTTTTCCTCCAAAAATTATTTAAAAAATCTATTTTAACTGAAAACTTCTATTCACTCTTTTTTTCTTTGTAAGCATTGAGGGTGCGCACGAAACTTGATGGCACTTCATTGCACAAACGAACAAATTGGGTTGCAGGCGCAGCAAATAATCCCAATAATTGAGCTCGCAACACATCTTTAGCTGGTAATGTGGCCAAAAACTTAATCTTATTCTGATCAAGTTTTTTACCTTCCATAACTGCTGTCTTAAGTTCCAAATGAGGAACTTTCTTGCCGAATTCAGCAAGAGTTTTAGCAGGAGCACTTACATCATTATTGTAAGCAAACACAACGGCATTTGTGCCCACAAAATCATCAGCCAAAGCTTCCTTTATTTCAGGAAAATCCTGAAGCGCAAGCTTAGCTAAAGTGTTGCGAACCACTCTCATTTCTGCGTCAACGGGTCTAAGTTGTTTTCGAAGTTCCGTAACTTGTTCGACTTTCATCCCCTTGAAGTACACGAGGATAGCCGCTTTTGCTTTACCAAATTGCTTTGCAATTGAAGCAATTTGATCCGCTTTTTGAGCGCGTGTAAACATAAGCAAAACCTCCATTTATTAAAAATTACTAGTCAGGACTGAGGTTCTTCAAGGTTTAACTTTAAAGATTTCCTTCTGTCTCGGTAGGCAAAATATAATTAAGGGACGCATTCCCACCTACTTTCTCTGACTTCAATATCAAAAAATCACAATCATGAAATTTGTGATTGTGCATTAACTGCATCTAGTTTTAAACCAGGCCCCATCGTTGAAGACATCGAAATTGCTTTTATATAAATCCCTTTTGCTGCTGCGGGCTTTGCCTTAACAACCGTATGCAAAAGAGCCAAAAAATTGTCTTTTAACTTATCTTTTCCCATTGATTTGCGACCAATTCCAGCATGAATAATTCCACCTTTTTCAACACGAAATGCCAATTTTCCCTTTTTCTCAGACTCAACGGCTTCCTTTATATTCATAGTAACAGTTCCAACCTTTGGATTAGGCATTAAGCCACGAGGGCCTAAAACCTTAGCTACTTTTGAAACAACCTTCATCATATCCGGTGTTGCAATTGCTTTATCAAACTCAAGCCATCCGCCTTGAATTTTTTCAACTAAGTCATCACTTCCAACAAAATCTGCCCCAGCGTCTTTAGCTTCTTGCTCCTTTGGTCCTTTAGAAAAAACTAAAACACGAACTGACTTTCCCAAACCATGAGGAAGAGCAATCGCTCCTCTCACTTGTTGATCTGACTGTTTAGGATCTACACCTAATCGAATTGACACATCAATAGATTCATCAAATTTAGCATAAGAACTATCTAAAACAATTTGAAGACATTCATCGAGTGGATATTTGTCAAACTTAACGCGCTTTTCACGAGCTGCTTTTAATTTTTTTCCAACTTTTGCCATGTGATCACCTTATCCTTCTACTTCGAGTCCCATGCTCTTGGCTGTTCCTACAACCTGAGCAATAGCAGACTCAAGATCTAAACAATTCAAATCCGGCATTTTAGTTTCCGCAATTTTTCTAACTTCTTCTTGATTAATTTTGCCTACTTTATCTTTTTGAGGCATTTTCGAACCACTTTTTAAATTAGCAGCCTTTTTAAGCAAGACAGACACCGGAGGCGTCTTTGTTATAAAAGAAAATGATCGATCGGCATAAACTGTAATTACAACAGGGATAATTGTGTCACCCATCTTTTGTGTTTTTGCATTAAAATCTTTACAAAAACCCATAATGTTGACCCCATGTTGCCCGAGTGCCGGTCCAACGGGAGGTGCTGGATTAGCTTTCCCTGCCGGAATCTGCAGCTTAATCATGCCTGCAACTTTTTTTGCCATAACCCACTCCTAAGCAATTTTAGAGGTTAATAAAAAATAACTTGAACTCAAACTCAAAAACCACGTTAAAATTTTTAAACTAAGTTTTTTGCTTTACAACAATTCGAACAACTTGTCCAACAATTTATTGTATTAATTCTAATTTTAACCTTTCAACCGTGATTGACTATAAAAACAGCCGCTAAATAAAGAAAAATCCAGATAATTATTCAGTTTTTTCAATTTGAGCAAAATCAAGCTCAACAGGGGTCGGACGACCAAAAATACTTACTAAAACTTTAACTTTACCCTTATCTTCATTAATTTCTTCAACCGAACCATTAAAATTACTGAAAGGACCATCGATAACAACAATTCCCTCACCAATAGAAAAATTAGCTTTGGGACGCACTTTTTCAGCACCTTCTTGCATTTGTGTTGCTACTCGTCGCACTTCTTCCTCAGAAACTGGAGCAGGTTTGCTCTTGGCTCCAACAAATCCACTGACTTTCGAGCAATTACGTATTAGGTGCCAAGTTTGATCCGTTAAAACCATAGAAACAAAAATATAACCTGGAAAAAATTTCTTACTCCGAACTTGTTTTTTCCCTCTTACCATTTGTACAACATTTTCAGAAGGGATTAATATCTCACCAAAATGCTCTTTAAGATTTGATGATGAAATTCTTTCTTCAATTGCCGCTTTAGCAATAGCTTCACATCCAGTCTGAGTATTAACAATATACCATTTTTTTTCCACAATCTTCTTCCTTTAAATAAAAAATGTTACAACAAATAATGACTGTTGAAAAACAGTGCCTCTTTTCACTGGCTGTTTTTTCTCACTTTTATCTTATCGAATTATAAAATTTACAAGATATCCAGCAACAATATCAAACGTTCCAAGTACAATGGCAGAAATAACTAACATAATGCACACAACAATAGTCATTGCTGTCGTATCTTTTTTAGACGGCCAAACGACTTTTTTTAATTCAACAACAACCTCGTCAGCCCAAACAAATGTTTTTTTATGAAATTGAAGAATAAGAAATGCTATCAAACCAGAAATGACAGGAATACCGTGTCGAACGACATCATAGTCCATAAAACGAGCAAACACTCCAAAAGTTGCTGCTGCCGTATCCAAAAGTATACCAACAACAAAAGCAACCAATATCGCAGCGATAACAAAACTAACTGTAAGAATCTTTTTACTATTACCTTCCATAACTCTAACCTTTGTAAAAAATTTGGCAGGGCAGGAGGGATTCGAACCCCCAACCTACGGATTTGGAATCCGTCGCTCTACCAGTTAGAGCTACTACCCTAAAAAAAACCCATTATTGGAGAGTGAACAAAAGCAGTCAACAAAATAATCAACAAAATTAAAAACCTTTGCTTGAAACAGCCACGGCTGACGCAAAATAATTTTTTTATTTAAAAATTTTGAAAAAAAGGGATTCTCAAAAGAATCCCTTATAAAGTAAACATTTCAATAATTTTTCAATTGACATTGAAAATGCATTCAATTTAGTCATTTTACAGCGACTTCTAAGCAATGGACTGTTGCAAAACAGTCCACTAAGTATTTTTTTTTATTCAACAATCTCAGTAACAACGCCAGCGCCAACCGTTCTTCCACCTTCTCGAATGGCAAATCGTAATTCTTTTTCCATAGCAATAGGACAAATCAATTCAACATTCATTTCAACTCGATCACCCGGCATAATCATTTCAGTGCCTTCATTAAGAGTAACAACACCTGTGACATCTGTTGTTCTGAAATAAAATTGTGGTCTGTATCCATTAAAAAATGGAGTGTGTCTGCCGCCTTCTTCTTTAGTAAGGATATAACCTTCACCTTTAAATTTTGTATGAGGTTTAATTGATCCTGGTTTAGCTAAAATTTGACCACGTTCAACTTCATCCTTCTTAACTCCACGAAGCAAGCAACCACAATTATCACCCGCTTGGCCTTGATCAAGAAGTTTACGAAACATTTCAACGCCAGTTACAGTTGTTTTTGTCGTTGGACGAATACCAATAATCTCAACTTCTTCACCAACTTTAACAATACCACGCTCAACGCGTCCAGTTACAACTGTTCCACGTCCAGAAATAGAAAAAACGTCTTCAATAGGCATCAAAAAAGTCTTATCGATAGCACGAGCTGGTTCTGGAATATAACTATCAACAGCCTCCATTAACCTCATGATTGATTCTGTTCCCATTTCTGACTCTTCACCTTCTAAAGCTTTTAAAGCAGAACCTCGAACGATAGGGATATCATCACCTGGAAATTCATATTTAGATAAAAGTTCACGAACTTCAAGCTCAACTAAATCAAGTAACTCAGGATCGTCAACTTGATCGACTTTATTCATATAAACAACAATTGCTGGAACACCCACTTGACGAGCCAACAAAATATGTTCACGCGTTTGAGGCATTGGACCATCTGCTGCAGAAACAACTAGAATTGTTCCATCCATTTGAGCCGCACCTGTGATCATGTTTTTCACATAATCAGCATGCCCTGGACAATCAACATGAGCATAGTGACGATTGTTTGTCGTGTACTCAACATGAGCTGTATTAATTGTGATTCCTCTCTCCCTCTCTTCGGGAGCCTTATCGATTTGATCAAATGCAACAACTTCTGATAAACCTGACTTAGACAATGTCAAAGTAATAGCAGCCGTTAATGTTGTTTTCCCATGATCAACGTGTCCAATAGTTCCAATGTTCACATGGGGTTTGTTACGTTGAAATTTCTCCTTAGCCATTTTTAATCTTCCTCCCGAATGAGTTTAATTAATAAACAAAATTCATTATTAAAAAATTTTTTAACTTTAGCAAATAAAGCAAAAAAAATTTATTGTGGTGACAACCACAATAGATAACAAATACAAATCATTTTATATTAAAGACTACCACAATAGCAATAATCTAAATTTTTATCGAAAACAAATATTTTCCCAGTCTTCTCTTCAAAGAGACTAGCCTAATCCTTTTCTATCTTCAAGCAAGAAATGGAGCCCACGGCGAGAATTGAACCCGCGACCCCACCCTTACCAAGGGTGTGCTCTACCACTGAGCCACGTGGGCAAAGTCGTTGTTGCAAAACAGCAAATTATAAAGAACTCACCTTCAAAAAATCAAACTCTGTATCAACCACTATTTTTATTTAATACCAACCACTATATGAACATTAATAATGGAGCGGGAGACGGGTCTCGAACCCGCAACCCTCAGCTTGGAAGGCTGATACTCTAGCCAATTGAGCTACTCCCGCAAAATCAAATGTTTAATCTGGCATCATTAATAATTGTAACCATCTCAAAAATGGTGG
>CAYMLA010000116.1:0-7720 GCA_964390785.1 uncultured Bdellovibrionales bacterium
GAGCTAAATATATTAAAAAAATGGTTCCCTCATTCCGGCTACCAACTGCAATTCCTTTTTGGAAAGCGCTTTTTGAAGGGAAAAAACACTCGTGCATCCCTATTGACCTTTCTTCTGATGACATCGCCTATTTACAATACACCGGTGGAACGACCGGAGTTTCTAAAGGAGCTGTTCTCACTCATAAAAATATTATTTCAAACGTTGAACAAATTACGGCTTGGATGAAGCCCAAGCTCGTAGCCGGAAAAGAAATTATTGTAACTCCTTTGCCCCTCTATCATATTTTTTCACTCACCGTAAATCTCTTTGGATTTCTTAAATATGGAGCACATAATTTACTCATTACTAACCCCAGACACTTACCAAGCTTAATCAAAGATTTAAAAAAATATCCCTTCACCGCAATGACAGGAATAAATACTCTCTTTAATGCTTTATCTCATAACGATGAATTTAAAAAACTTAATTTTTCAAATTTTAAAATTTCTGTCGCTGGAGGCATGGCTTTACAAAAATCAGTCGCTGAACGCTGGGAAAACATCACTCAAACTCCAGTTATTGAAGGCTACGGGCTAACTGAAACATCTCCTGTCGCCACCTGTAATCCAATCGATGGAACCGATCTTGTCGGCACGATTGGTCTGCCCTTGCCGTCTACCGAAATCCTTATAATTGATGACGATGGAAACGAAGTCCCTTTTGGAAGTTCAGGAGAAATCTGCATCAAAGGCCCGCAAGTGATGAGAGAATACTGGAATCGCCCTGATGAAACAAACCTTGTTTTAACAAAAGATGGCTTTTTAAAAACAGGAGATGTCGCACAGTTTCTTGAAAATGGATTTCTAGAAATTGTTGATCGCAAAAAAGACATGATTCTTGTTTCTGGTTTTAATGTCTATCCTAATGAAATTGAAGAAGTTATTTCTTCTCATCCTGGAGTTAATGAAGTTGCCGCCATCGGAATTCCTGATCATAAATCCAACGAAGTTGTTAAAGTCTATATTATCAAAAAAGATCCCTCTCTGACTGAAAAAGATATTTTTGAACATTGCAAAAAACATCTTACACGTTATAAAATTCCAAAAAAAATTGAATTCAGAGATTCCTTGCCAAAGTCAAACATAGGTAAAATTTTAAGACGTGAATTAAAACAAGAAGAATTTTTAAAAAAATCTTCAGTGCTTTCATAACTAATTTAGCTTTTGACAAATTTAAATTTAGAAAGTAAAAGACCTCATGATTTTAGCTTGGATTCTATTTATTATCTATATGTTGGCAACGAGTTACTTGGGTTGGATTGGTTTTAAAAAAACAAAAAACTTTAGCAGTTTTGCCATAGGGATGGGTGACTTGCACCCCATCGTTGTTTCCATAACAATGGCTGCCAGTGTCGCTTCTGCAGCCACTTTTATTATTAATCCTGGATTTATTTATGTTCATGGCTTATCTGCTTTTATGCACTTTTGTGTTTCTGTTGGTTTTGGTTTTTCAATAATGCTTGCTTTACTCTCTTTTAAGTTTCAAAGCTTAGGAGAACAATACAAAGCCCTTACAATGCCTCAATGGATTGGAATAAGGTACCAATCAAAAGAGCTTGCTCTTTTTTTCTCTATTGTTAACTTGTTTTCAATTGCTTTTGTCGTTTTGATTGTCGGCGGATTATCTATTGTTATGCAAAAACTGCTGGGTCTCTCTAATACAGTCTCTCTTATAGTCATTTTAGGATTTGTTACTGGTTATGTTCTTATCGGTGGCACCTATGCCCATGTCTTTACTAATACTTTACAAGGCTCACTCATGCTCATTGTATCGATCGTTGTTCTTTTATCCGGAATTTCTTTATTTTTAAACGACACGAGTTTTTGGAATCAAATCACACAAATCAACCCGAATATGACAGATTGGGTCAATAAAGAAAGTAACCTCTACAATAGTGTTTTTTCAATCTACATCAGTGGTTTTATTATTGGTGCCGCACTTGTTTGCCAACCTCATATACTAACAAAAGCACTTTATCTTAAATCGAGTCAAGCCATTCGTTCTTATCTTATCTGGGGAATTTTATTTCTTACTATTTTTTTTCTTCTCCCTTTTGCAGGATTTTATGCCTTTTTAACAATTCCTTATTCTGAACTTCTAGACCCATCCACTCAAGCCTTTAGGCAAGACCTTGTTATGGTGACTTATATTCAAAATTCTTTTCCTGATTGGATTTCAACAGTTATTTCTATTGTTCTTCTTGCCGCTGGAATGTCTACTTTAGATGGAATTCTTGTCTCTTTATCAACAATCACAGCAAATGATCTTTTTGTTAACAGCAAAAGAATATTTAGCAAAAAATCACTGAGTTATGAAGATGAACTTAAACAAGCTTACCATTTTAGTCATTTTATCTTAATTGCAATCGCCATTATTGCTTTTATTATTTGCCTACACCCCCCCAAACTGCTTGGAATTTTTGGCCAAGTCGGCGTTTACACGATGGTCGTCACAGCCACTCCAGCTCTTCTTGCTGGAATATTATTTAAAAATGTTCCTTCATTATTTGTTTGGCTGTCCGCAATCATTGGAGGAGCTATCCATCTTGTACTCTATTTTGGAGGTTCAATTCTTTTTCCGACCTCAGAACTCACGTTTTCTAACCCAGGTGTTCCCGCTTCAATCGCCTTACTCATCACCATTCCACTAATTATTGTAATGAATAACATTATAAACTACTTAGTACCTAGTGCGAAATAGATCTACTTAGTTGCTGCTGCAAAAGAGTCAAATTTGAGGTGCGCGAACTCAAATCTCACTGTAACAAGCAACTTAATTCAATCTTAAAAACAGACTCAACTTATCACTTTTATTGGAGAAGAAAACTGTTTGGGAATTTTCTTTTCTTTTCTGATTTTTGCAGTCACACAACGGGCTAAATCATTTTTAAACTCAGCATTGTTTTGATAAACTTTTCCGAACAAATTTTTCCAAAACTTTTTTTCTTCCATACAAAGATAAAAAAACACCAAATCGTGCCAAGGTTGAAAAGCTTCATACACCGTTGAAAAAAGATTATGTTTAATCGATTCAGGATACGTTAATTTCCCTTCTGGATTTTCCTCCATGGGCATTTGTAAAATTTTGGATGAAATTCCTGAACTTCGAATTTTATTTATAACAGGCTTTGGAAACGTCAAAGTTCCTAAAGAAATAAACAACACTCGATCAGGATTAAAATCGCTTAAAACCCTTTTTACTATTTCTACATAATCTTTTTCCCAATGCTCATACCAAATAATGGGATGAAAATGAAATCCCAAAAATACTCCTGAATCTGAAACCATTTTTGCAGCACAAAGACGTTCGTCTAAAGAGGCTGTAAAATGCTCTTCTTTGGAAATAACTCTGTCAGGATTTAGAGACCACGAACACATCACATTTTGAGGAATCTTATGTTTAAGCAAAGGCTTTATATTTTTAGATTTAGTTTTAAACTCCAATAAAACATTGGGATGATTTTGAGCAAATAAAATTAATTCTGTCAGCATGGATTGATGATTGCCCCACATCAACGAATCTGACGATTGTCCAGTCCCAATGTGATAAAATTCGTCAGCATTAATATAAACAGATTGAAGATGCTTTGAAAAATCAACATCAAATTGAACATCCTCATCTGTAAACATTGTTTGAATTGCACAGTAAGAACAACCAAAACCACAATTTTTTACAGCATCAAGGGTATCCAACCCACAACAAACTGTTTTGTCAGAAAATACAGGACAGGGACCCCATATTTTTTTATTTCTTTTACGATCAAGTAACTTAACCAATCGATTTTTAGGAAAAATTGTCGACTGAAAATTTTCATAAGACTTCAAAGAACATTGTATCTTATTGTATTGCTTTCTCACTTCAGAAAAAATCATTTTTTTTTCATTGAACTGCTCACTTGCCTCTTTCCATAGTTTTAAAATTGAATTTTCTTGCCATACATGAAGGTCAATGGCCAATTCACAAAAAATCTTCATCTCTGAAAAAGTAAAGCGATTTTTTTCAAATAAAATTTTAATTTGTTCTTGATCTTCAGTTAAAAGATCAGAAAAGGGAAGATTCTTAATCGCTAAGAAAAATTTCTTTTCAAAATCAAAACAATGATTTTTCATCTAACTAAGACTTTCTTTTAGCATATCCATCAGCTTGAGAACGTTTTACAACACTCATCAATTCTGCAATTTCTACATCATGTCTGTTTTTCACCCTTTCCAGCTCTTTTGAATGAAGGTCTCTAATTTTTTCAATTTGAGTCTCATGCTGAGCTTTATTGGTGTTTAATGCTAAATCAGTCTCTTTTTGCATCTGTTCAATTTTTGATTGCGCACTGTTTTTTAAACGACTCATTTGAACCTTATGGTCAATCATCATCTTTTCAATTTTATCTTCATAGCTTATTTTTAATGAATTCAATTTAGCATGATTTTCTAATTCATCTTCTCGAATCGCTGAATTGCTTCGAGTAATAATTGCATTTTTTTCATTTATGCTATGCAATCTGTGTTTAGTCAACTTTTCATCAAATCCTTCTTGAAGTTTCTTCAGTGACTCATCATAAAAATTCTTTAAGTTTTTAACTTTATTTTCAGTATTGTGAAATAATTGAGTGTATCGCTCATCAAAACGGTTTTCCATAAATTTCAGTTTATCCTCATGCGATCTTTTTAATTGTTCAACTTCCGCTTGTCTTTGTAACTCATTAAAATCAAGCTTACCTCGATAAAAACGATGAGCCTCGTTAACGGCCTTACTCTCTCGATCTGTCAAATGACGAATTTCATTTTTTTTACTTTCATTAAAACTTTTAACCAAATTATCTTTTTGTTCTGTTAAATCTTTTATTAACATTGCATTTTGATCTTTTAAATTCATTTTTTCGATATCAAACTTTCTTTTTTGCTCAACTTTATCATATACATTTTGTTGTTCTGCGACCTTAATCTTTTTTTGAAGCGCAAGATGATCATTATTGATTCGATCAGAAATTTTTTGCTTAAAATTTTCTGTCATTTTAAAATTTTGTTCTTGTGCATCTTCAGTTCGCTCATTAAATCGCTTCCTAATTGTATCAAGACCAACTTCATAACCCTCTCTCTGATGTTCAATTGAATTGGAATGAATGGTTCTTTCTTGCATTAAATTTTCATTGTAATTTTTTGAAAGCCGATCAACTGTGTTATTGGATTGCCTCTTAAGCTGACTAATTTGAGCGTCTTTTGCTCGACTCCATCTCATTTTATCTTCATTTGCCTGTCTTACTGCTGAATCTCTATTTTTTTGAACTAAATCTAATTCCTGACTATATTTTGATTTTAAAAGATTCAGATCATTTTTTCTTGCCTGAACTCTTTCTTTCCTAATATTAGTTGCAAACTCATCAAATTTATTATCTCTTTCCTTAATTTCTTCTTTAAAATTTGTTCTTAGATTTTCTTGTTGCTGTTCGCTAACTTTTGCTTTCTTATCAATTTCGCTCTTATATGTGCTTACTAATACCTTTTTTTCATCTTCAGATTTTTGCGCAATGTCTCTAATGTTTTTTTGGCTTAATCTTCTAATTTCATCAATAGCCTCTTGATGTTTAACTTGTTTTTGTGTTAAGTGATGATTATTCCTATCTGCAATGTTATCAATTTGTTTTTCATACGAATCTTTTACTTTTTGCAGTTCACTTTGATGTTGCTGAGTAACTCGTTGAAGCTCTTTACGGTGCTTTAAAACTAATTCACCTTCACGCTGTTTTTGATCTTCAAAATTTCTTTGCAAAATTTTATTGTTTCCAGATCCTTGGACTGTACTCATCTTTCTCCTCCTTGAGAAAGGATTATGACTATTTTTGAAAAACCAATGAAAAACAAAAGTTTTTCAATAGTCACCCTTATAGAATATCACAAAACAATCCCTATCCTATAGATTGCTTATCAATTCATGACTAAATCAGGACTTTTCTCATAACGCAAACTTCACTTCGCTACAAACCCTATAACCCTTATTCAAAACTAAAATAGTTTTTTTCTCTAAATAACTGTCTAAATTTTTCTGTTTCAGCTCTCTCTTTTTTTATCCTTAAGTATTTCTTTTCTTTTTTAAGATTATACTCAGCAATATCACGTTGAGCAATAAAGCTGTATTCCTTGCTTAATCTCTCCGCTGCTGAAATCATACTGTTTTTATAACTTAAAACCTGTGACGAAAACTGATCTAAAGGATATAAATTCAATGCAGCCAAATCTTGAATCAATTCCATTGGCAATACAGGTCGAGGAAAATCTAAAACTGGTTTCCCCGAAAAATCAAAACCAGAAAACCAAGTCTCAAAACCATCATACAAGACAAAAGAATTGAGATCAGCAACCGAAATGGTAAACTCACCTTTTAGTGCTCTTACAATAGTTTTTTGTGATTGAGCATTGATCCAAAAATCACCTTTTCCCTCAACAACACCGAACACTGTTTTAAGATTTATGCGAACTGGAGTCTGAACCCAGGCTTCTCCCTTAAGTAATTCAAAATCAATTTGTGAATTTTTAACAAGAATTGTGCCTTTTTTTAAAAACATTTTAAGATCAATCTTTTCATCAAGATACAAAAATGTTTCTTTCATTTGAACAGCACACTGATTTTCACTTTTTAAACAATCCTCAGGAATTTGTACAATTGAATTCTGTTTCTTATCATCTTCAGAAGAGAAAGCATTAATTTGAAAATGCCCCATAAAAGTTATATAAAAAATTAAAATTCTCATTATTAACATATTTTAAATTCACCTCAGCTGTGCCAATTTGTCTTGAGCCAAATTTCTAACCTCAATATTTTTATAAGAATCATAAATTGATCGATAAACATGAGCAGCATCAAATAAACGCTGTTGACTTTCAAAAATTTCTCCCATTCTAAATAAAATATGTCCAGTAAGTTCACTTTCTGGAAATAGACTCAACATAGTGTTAATCGAATTTAAACAATCAACATGTTTTCCTAAAATATATTGACTTTCAGCTAACAAAAAATACGACTCAATGAGATGAAGTGAAAATGGAAATTCCTTTGTCATTTGATTAAATACACCTGAAGCCTCTCTATATTTTTTATTTCTAAATAATTCCTTTCCTTTTTCAAAAAGACTTTCCGAAAAATCAATCAATGGCTCATCCAAAAGACGAACCGCAGACAAACTCGCCAAATTTCTCAATTGATATTGATTTTCAAAAGTCATTTCCTCTTGATTGACTTGAGGAATAAGAGATGCAACAATTTGCTTAAATTTACTCGCTTCATAATAAACCAACTCTTTTTCCAATTTTTGCTTTTCAATTTCTTGTTTTAACATATGATTTCCATGCTCACACCACTGAAGTCCACTGAATTCATATCGATAATAAGAATACAACTGCATTAAAATAAGCGAAAGTATAAGAACAAAATTTGATAATACAATAGGCCTCATAGAGGTTGAATCGGTATTTAAAACAAATTAGTTTAATAAAATTAGCTTATAGAGTGGTTGTATTGCAACAGCCACTCTATAGTGGGCAAGACTTTCTTCTAGTCCAATAGTCAAGTGAATATTTAATAGCCGACAGCAAAACACACCTATTTAGTGACTGTTGCAAAATAGTCAAATTTGAGGCGCGCGAGCTCAAATCGAACGAGTCGCACATCAAGTACGTCGCAGTGAGAT
>CAYMLA010000117.1:0-7664 GCA_964390785.1 uncultured Bdellovibrionales bacterium
AATCCGTTAAGCGCATTGTGTGGAGTCGTGATAAGGGGTGTTGTACAAAATGTGGCTCTCGTTTTGGATTGGAGTATGATCACATTATTCCAGTTTCAATGGGTGGAGATAACAATCCTCGTAATATTCGTTTGGCTTGTCGAAATTGTAATGGCTGTTTTGCAGCAGCCACTTAAAAATTGATTCCAAAGATAAGATAAAGCGTCGTAATGTCACCGCGAGGGTAATATCCAGTGGGCGCGCCACTTTCAAATTCAATTTCTCTATTTTCATCAGGGAAGTTAATTATTCGATACATAAATTCTAAGCCAATAAAAGAGCTATTATTGAGAATTGGAAATTCTGAACCAGCTCCGAGGTTAAAAGCCATAGCGCCGTCTCGACCAGAATGAATGTTATTGACTAAAGTAAATGTTCTATGAATTTGAGAGAGTCCTAAAACGCCATAAGGGTTGAATGAGGCCAGTCCTCTGGTGACATTTTGTGTGTTAAAATGGTATTTTAGATTTAAATCAATCGAGTTTAAAGAAACATTACCTTCGATGCTTTCTGTGCTGTTTTGAATTCTAAATTGATGATCTGCTGTGCGGTATCCTAGATGAAGGGCAAATCGTAGATTAAAAAAATAGGAAATGTAAACGCCAATACTTGAACCTGAGGAGTAAATGCTTCCCATTTGACCAGTAAAGCTTTCTTGCCCAAGGAGTAAGCCAAGATTTACAAAACGTCCATTTTTAAAAAAGTTAATATCCTCTTCTTCATCAACAGAAGAATCAAATTCACTGTAATCAGCAAAAGGGTCATAGCTTTCGCTTCCGGAATACTGACTTAATAGTAAGCTGTAGTTATGTTGTGCACTGGCCATTAATGGCATGGCGAGCCAAAATGCAATAATAGCGATTGATCGATGTCGCATATTTTTAGCCCCTTCATTTCGTTTTTTTTAGTTCAATCCTAATGACTTGAAAATTAAAAAGAAAATTAATTTTAAAAGTCTGTTTTAGGATTAAAATACACCGAGTCAATGACTTATCGGCTAAAAATGAGATTACTTAAGCCGGTGAGAAATCTCAAAGCAGACAGCCAAAAGTCTGTTGAAAATGCTTAATTAAGAAACATTATTTTGATTTTAAATCATAAATCAGATACACTTAAATGTCTCTTTACGGGAAAGTGTATTGAGAAAAATAATCATAAATTTTTGTTTTACTTGAAGGTTTTCTTGTGGATGCGTTTTTTCTTGAAAATCTTTATTTGTTTAATGTTATTAGCTTTTTTTTGGGGGGGGGATGGATTCCTTAAAAATTTTAGTTCTTGATGAAAATGATTCTTCAAGAAAAATGACTTCTGTTTGTTTGCAATCGATTGGTTATTTGAAAGTTGATTGCGTTTCTCAGTTAACAGATTGTGTTGATTTGATTGAAGCTCGAAATGCTGAAAATCGTCCATTTGATGTTTTAATGATGGATCTTGCTTTTGTTAAACTTGGAGGTTTGGATCTCATTTGTCGTCTTAAGGAGTCTCGTCTAGGAGATCGTCTTTGTGTCGTCATTACCGCTGAGAAAAAAGATGAGATTCATGCTCAAAAAGCACTTTTAAATGGTGCACAATTTTGTCTTTTTCATCAGATGTCAATGAATGATCTGTCAAAAAAAATGGATCGAATTCAAGTTTGGATTAATGCAAGGCAAGCTCGTCTTGCGGAACAAGAAGAAAACATAAAGCAGAAAGAAGATAAGGGCGTTAACCGTGCTTGTGCTGATCTAAATATTATGTAGTGGCTGCTTCAAAATAGCTAATTTTCAATAGTTTGCACTATTGTTATTTGCGTTTAAATCAATTTTTTTAAAAAGCATTTTCATTAAAGAAAATGCTTTTTTTGTTTATAGCTTCTTATAATTGGTGGCTGTTGCAAAAGAGTCAAATCTGAGACGCACTTCTAATTGCTAATAATTTATTCAGGGAAACGAGGACATGGTTCTTTTCATCGAAGGATTTTGGGGGCGAATAAGAAACGTTGAGTTATTCACTAAATTGATTTAAAAAAACATAATTTCAAGGTTAAAGTGGAGTTCGCCTTATGAATTAAAGGAGGATATTTGAAAATTACATATAAAAAATCAGGTGTTAACATCGATAAAGGAGAACAGCTTGTTGAATGGTTAAAACAAACAAAGCCTTCTAATGAGCCTCATAGTGATTCATTGATTGATGGAATTGGTGGATTTGCTTCTTTGTTTCGTTTGCCAATTGAATCAATGGAAAGTCCTTGTTTAGTCGCTTGTACAGATGGCGTCGGAACAAAACTAAAACTTGCCGTTGAATTTGATAGTTATTCTTCAATCGGGCAAGATTTAGTTGCTATGTGCATTAATGATATGATTTGCTGTGGGGCAAAACCTTTATTTTTTTTGGATTATTTTGCAACCGGTCAACTTGATTTAGAACAAGCAAAAGCTTTTTTAACTGGAGTTAGAGAAGCATGCATGGCTTGTCATTGTTTGTTGATTGGGGGTGAAACAGCAGAAATGCCTGGGATTTATTCTGGAAAAGATTTTGATTGTGCTGGCTTTGCAGTGGGGTTGATTGATGAAAGCAAAGCATTAGGAAAAAATAAAGTCTGTATTGGTGATCGTGTGTTGGGAGTTTCAAGCTCAGGTTTTCATAGTAATGGTTATTCATTATTGAGAAATGTTTTAAAGGATGAATTGCATGAATGGAAAGAAGTCCTTTTAAGGCCAACGTCACTTTATTATTCTCTTTTTGAAAAATTAAATAAACAAGTTGATCTTCATGCCCTAGCAAATATAACTGGAGGAGGTGAAGATAATGTTTTACGAGTGATACCAGATGGGTTGGCTTGGAAAAAAAATCAATGGTTAATTCCTGAAATATTTAAAAAAGTGGGATTAAAAGCTGGGTTGAGTGATAAGGAATTGTTGAAAATTTTAAATTGTGGAATTGGATTGTCTATTTTTGTTGCAGAAAGTGATTTTGAAAAGACTCAAGAATTAATTGAAATCAATGGCTTTAAAGCTTATGACATAGGTAAAGTGGTCGAAGGTAAAAGTGAACAAAAACCATTTATTTTTGAATAAAACAAAAAAGCATTGTTGGGCTGTTTTTATTTCTGGTCATGGATCAAATTTACAAGTTATTTTAGATTTAAAAGATAAAGTAAATGTGTCATTGGTTGTTAGTTCAAAAAAAAATGCACAGGGTTTGTGCCGAGCAAAAAAAGCGGGTGTTCCAACGCTGGTTTTGCCATCTACAATTGATTGGGATGAGGTTCATTTTGAATTAACAAAGAAAGGTGTTAGTCGAATATTTTTAGCGGGATTTTTAAAAATTTTACCGAGTCATTTTGTTGATCTTTGGGAAAATAAAATTTTAAATCTCCATCCCAGTTTACTTCCGCTTTATCCTGGCTTGGAAAGCATAAAAAGAGCTTATATGGATCAACAAGTCATAGGGGTAACCATTCATCGTGTGACATCAGAATTGGATGCTGGGCCTATAGTTATTCAAAAACGAGTGTGGACTCCTGAAGAGTATCGGAACAAGAGTTTAGAAGAAGTTGAGCTAAGAGTTCATGAAGTAGAACATGAATTAGTTCGAAAAACGATTTTAGATTTTAATAATTTTTAAAGCTATTTAGTGGCTGTTTTGCAATAGCCACTATTTATAACGTGAGGCAACGAGTTGAAGGGAGTCCTCTGGTGAAGTTTGATTTTTTAATATTTTCTATTTTTGGACGAGGTCATTGGATGGCCACTGAATTAAGTCGAAAAGGTTTTAAGATAGGCCTAGTCGATTTGTCAAAACAAATGGGGCCTTGGTTTCCAGAAGATTATGAGGGGCCGTTTGGTTTTTTTAGATCAGAACGTCTTTCTTTGAGCCAAATTGAACGACTTGTTGAAGATGAATTAACAAATGAACTTGAAACAGGTTTTAATGTTTGGCCTATTAATGGCCCGATTGAAATTCTTGGTTCGCTTTCACAATTTTCACTTGAAAAGAAAAAAAATTACAAACATGTTCAAGATTATTTGTTTGAGTTTGATTCTTACACTGAAGAAATTTCTGAAGCTAGAAAACAAAATTTACTCCAATTGGATTTTTCTCAGACGTGGTTAGCCCATTTATCTCATCAACTATCAAGCACAATGTATTTACCAAATGGTGTGTCTATTAATAGTGGGTATCCAATTTCTTTGTTTTCTCCTTTTTATATCCGCCATGCAAGTCGTAAAGGTTTAGAGAATTCACTTCAATGGTGTATAAAAAATGATGTTAAAGTTTTTAAGAACGCCGATGTTTTGGACTTTAGAAAAACGTCTTCTTTAATTGATGGAGTTGAAATTGGAGGAGACAAGCCAGGATTTTATAGTGCAAAATTTTTAACTTGGATGCTTTCAAGTGAAGAAACTCAATTGTTAAAACCAATTGTAAAAACGACATTGTTTCCATATGGTGAAGTTAAAAGTTGTTGGTGTTGGGTTCGATATCGATTTAGATTGGTTAATTTTTCAATGCTTGAAGTTTTGCCTAATCATTTTGTTTTACTTGATGATGTTTATCTCCCTTGGACTCACTCAAGCTTGTTAATTTTTCAGAAGACATTAACGCAGAATGAATATGATATATGGGTTCGGCTCCCTTCTCGAGAGAGATTTCGTAAGGGATATATCGAAATGATGGCCTCTGAGATAGGCGAAAAGATAAAAAAACGACTTCCTGGATGCGATCCTGAGCTTATTCAAATGATTACAGAATATAAAGGGGGTTATGAGTCGTTAGGTGCCCCTCGATTTCCTGTTTATTTAAAAAAAGATTTAGAGCATCTTAGGCTTCCTCGTTTACAAAATGTTTATTACGATAGCCCAGAATCTTGGAGTCAATTGTCATGGGAAGGCCAATTTTTATCTCAGAATGTTATAGTAAACGATTTTTTAAATCAATTTGAACAGAAAGCTCAACAACAATTAAAAGGAGAGTCATATTTGTGATTGATCGATACACAAGAAAAGAAATGGGTTTTATTTGGAGTTCTGAGAATCGTTTTGAACAAATGAAGAATATTGAATTAGCTGTAGCACAGGCGCAAGCAGAACAAGGGATTATTCCAAAAGAAGCAGTCGATCAGATTGTCAAAAAAGCAAAATTTGATCAAAAGCGAATTGCTGAAATTGAGGAAGTAACAAAACATGACGTTATTGCTTTTGTAAGCAATCTTGCTGAAAACGTAGGAGAACATGGAAAATTTATTCATTATGGTTTAACAAGTTCGGATGTTTTAGACTCAGCAGTAAGTCTTCAATTTAAGCAGTCTACGGATGTTTTGTTGCCTGGACTTATTCAGATTGAAGAGTGTTTAGCGGACTTGGCTTTAAAGCATGTTTATTCTTTTTGTGCGGGAAGAACTCATGGTATGCATGCAGAGTTAACGTCATTTGGTGTTAAAATGGCTGGTTTTTTAGCTGAAGCAAAACGCAATAGAAAAAGATTGTTTGAGTCTCTTAAGCAAGTTCAAAAGTTAAAATTAAGTGGAGCTGTTGGAACTTATTCTACACAGTCAGAAGCTGTAGAGCAATTGGTTGGAGAGCGTTTAGGACTCATGTGTGAACTTGTTGCGACTCAAGTGATTCCAAGAGATCGTCATGCACAATTAATAAATAGCTTGGCTTTATATGGTTGTTGCATAGAGAGGTTGGCTGTTGAATTAAGGCATCTTCAGAGAACAGAGGTCTCAGAAGTTTTTGAGGGTTTCACTAAGGGGCAAAAAGGTTCAAGCGCAATGCCTCATAAAAAAAATCCTATTAGTAGTGAAAATTTAAGTGGTGTTGCTCGATTGTTAAGAGGCTATGCTTTGTCTGCAATGGAAAATGTCGCTTTATGGCATGAACGGGATATTTCTCATTCATCAGTTGAGCGTGTGATATTTCCGGACGCTTTGATTGTTTTTGATTATGCTCTATCTCGTATGGTGAGTGTTTTGAAAAACCTTCAAGTTAAAACTGATCGTATGATGAAAAATATTGATTTATCTTCTGGACAATTGTTTTCATCTCAAGTTTTACTGTGTTTAGTAAAGAAAGGATTAAGTCGTGAAGAAGCTTATCAAAATATTCAAAGGGTGAGTCATTCTTTGAACGAGGGAGAAAACTTAAAGGATAAACTTCTTCAAGATGAATTTTGTAAAAATCATTTAGACGAAGAGGAATTGAAATTTATATTTTCAGGTGATCTTTATAAGAGCTTATTTAAACGTGTTGTTGATAAATCAATTAAAAGTCAGGATGGAGATGAATAGATGGGTAAAATTGAAGAATATTGTCAAAGTTCTCTTATTTATGAAGGAAAGGCAAAGAAAGTTTTTAATGTTAAAGGTCACAGTGAATTGGTGTGGCTTGAGTTTAAAGATGATTTGACTGCCTTTAATGCGCAAAAAAAAGGGTCGTTTGAGGACAAAGGACAAATTAATTTAAAAATAGCAACAATCTTATTTAAGATTTTAAAAGAAAAAGGAATTGAAAATCATTGGATTTGCAATGAAGGGAGCATGTCTATGATTGCTCTCAAATCAGTTATAATTCCCATTGAAGTTGTTGTTCGAAATGTGTTGGCGGGTTCCACCGCAAAAAAGTTTAATTTTCCTGAGGGAAAACCGATATCGTCACCTTTAACTGAATTTTTTTATAAAGATGATGATTTAGGAGATCCATTTATAAGCGATGAACAAGCTTTGATGCTTGAAATTGCAAATGATGAAGAGTTAAAAAAGCTTAAAAGTTTGGCCTTAAAAGTGAATCAAGTTTTGATTAATGTGTTTGATCAAATTGGAGTTCGTTTAATTGATTTTAAGCTTGAATTTGGACGTTTGCCTAATGGAACAATTTTGTTATGTGATGAAATTACTCCAGATAGCTGCAGACTTTGGGATAAAGAAAGTGGTGAAAAATTAGACAAAGACAGATTTAGAAGGGATTTGGGAGACGTTAAAAAAGGCTATCAAGTTATATTAGATCGATTATCAACAGTCGCTAGAGAAGAGCTGAAAAACAAATAGGGATTCGTGAGAAATAAGAAAAGAATAGCCTCATAAAATAGGAATTGGTGTGAAATAAAAAAAGAGCTGCTGATAAATTGAAAAAATTTATTTTGTTGACGGAGGAGAATGCGTTATGAAGATTGGAGTAAAAGTTTTACCTAAAGCTGAGGTGTTGGATTCTCAAGGAAGAGCGGTTGAACAAATACTAAAACGACATGGCAAGGATCTTGAGAGTTGTCGTGTTGGACGATTTATTGAGTTAAATTTAAAAGAAGAAAATCAAAAGGATGCATTGGAGAAAGCAAAATCAATTGCAGAATTTGTTCTTCATAATCCGTTAATAGAAGTTTTTGAATTACAAGTTCTTGAATAAAGATTCGATTAATTTTGTTGAAAGTAAAAACTTCATGCGTGTTCTGTGAGGAGTCTCAGGCAGATGATTGAATTTAACATTAAACGAAGGAAATTTTCATGAGTTCAAATCGACAAAAAAATAAACTCGCTATTGTTCGTTTTTTGGGAACCAATTGTGATCGTGATGTATGGCAGGCCGGAGAACAATCTTCTTGGAATCCTGATTGGTGGTGGTATGAAAATCAATACAATAGTGACG
>CAYMLA010000118.1:0-7659 GCA_964390785.1 uncultured Bdellovibrionales bacterium
AATGCCGGATCAAGTGGCGTTGAAGATTAAGAGGATAGAAGATATAGACGGCACTATTTAAAATAAAATTTAAAAAAAAGCTTATAAATCAATGTATTTTTTTGAAAGAGCATGACGGTTTCTTTCAAAAAATATAAGGTTACTTTGGCTAAATAATAGTTTATTCTAAAAAAGAACTTGTTTTAATATATGGGGGCATTTATGAAAAAAAATTTTACGTTAATAATTTTCTCTGTTGTATTACTGTTTTTTTTCTATGTTTATCAAAACTGTGGATCTTCTTTTGAATCAGCCATGAGTAATGTGGATGAAAACTCCTTAGATGCACTAAACCCACTTTTACACAATGAAGATAATCCATTAATATTAAGTGAGTCATCCTTAACTCTATTGGAGTCAGAAAATCTTATATCTTCAAAGGAGTCTTCATTAAGAATTGAATCTGATCTAGAATCACATAATAAAAAATTTGTCGAACAATTAAATCCTTTAAATAAGGACGGTTTTCTAACATTATTTTTTCAAACAAAAGAACAACTCAATTTTTCAATTTTTATTCGCATTAAAAATTCTTATGATCTTGATTCTGAAATTCATTTTACTTTGCATAATGCTGAAGATGATCAAATTCTCTTAAAAGATAAAGTTTTTTCCTTTGAAACTGATTCTGCATTCCAATGGTTCTACTTAGAAAATATTTTTATTCAAGAAGGCTTTTATAGTTTAAAATTAAACCTTTTAACAGAAAGATTTGGAATTGATCAAATTGCTATAAGCAGTAATAATGAAAACATCAACACCACCATTGATAAACTTGAAGCAATGGATAGGGTTTTGTTTGATTCTTTAACCTCAACTCCAGTTCCAACTATAGAACCAACCGCCGTTCCGACGAATGCTCCGACTCCTAAGCCGACTGTCGTTCCGACAATTGCTCCAACGGCGACTCCAAAACCAACAGACTTTACAACGGCTGGAAGATATAATCCGAACCAACCGCCAATGTCGACTTGGACTCCGCAAAGCATTTTTACGCGAGGCTTAGGTGGGAAAAATGATTTTACCCGCTGGCCAATTGGAACAGGTGTAAACTATACTCGGTTTATTCGTGGACGCGATATGCGCCCAGAAATCTCCCAACATGTTGGACGAGGCACGATTAACGGATTAACAAATGTTTGGGCTATCGGGCCTGCATTAGGTTTGCAAGCCGAACACCCATCTCGTTTATGGGTCAAAAGTGGATCAGAATTTGGACCACACAAAATCAATATATATGTTCCTAATGATTATCCCGTTTTTGAGATACCTGGAAAGCCTGGGGGAGAAGTTGCTCACATAATCTCAGACGATGGCACTATTCATGCTTTATTTCATCCAACCCGTAATTCAAGTGGAGGTGATCGCACTTTCAAAATTCTTTATAATAACGCAAATGCTCGTGATAAACTGCATAGCACGGAATACTTGAAACGCGTCGGGGCGTCGGCTAGTGGAAACACTGCTATTTTAGGCGGGACCCGTGCGCATGAATTGGAAACAGAAGGTTTCTTTATAACGCACGCATTCCATATTGCTGGAGTGAGAAGAGCCCCACAAGAAACCCCATTTATCATGTCAAAAAAACTGGAATATCCGGCTGTAACAACAGATAGAAACTCATGGCTGCCAGAACAAAACACGGGTCCTATACCTTATGGAGCATTGATGGCAATTAGACCTCAAGATATTAACGAAGTCATTAATCGCATTTGGGAGGTACCTAATGTTTCGGATAGAGCAAAACGTGCGTTTTCACGCTTTGCTATTGCGCACAGCTTATACGGCGTAATGATTATTGATGGCGGGCAACAGATTAACTATCGTTCTGATAAAAAACTATCAGTTCCCAGATTAGGAGAAGAGTTAATTGCCATTTTACGCAACAAGAATTTGGCATGGTGGACATGGTTTTATTACTGCGAGGGAGCCGTAAAGGGGGCTACCGCAGAGGTTTTAACAGGTACGTCAGCAAAATATGTCGGCGATATTGGCACACCAACCGGTAGCGCTACGACTCCACACGGTGGCGGTAGCCCAATTACAATCACGGTTCCAACGTCTAAGACAGGCCTAAACTCTGCGACGCTTAGGGGCTACAATGGTGCGTGGAATGCCGGATCAAGTGGCGTTGAAGATTAAGAGGATAGAAGATATAGACGGCACTCCTTAATATGGAGCAATTGCACCCATCAATGGCTCTGCAAAAAAGCCAATTGGAGGAGGTCTTCCGATTTCCGTTATGGTTGATGGGGTGACTTATAAGGGATTTAATTCTGCCTTTGATGCTCATTAGTGGCTGCTGCGAAATTAGGGAAGTGGCTGCTGATCAGTGGATGTTTTAAGCCACATTTAGCAAATTAATGTTATCTGAAAATTGATATCGAGTGTTTCGACCTGAACCCGTTTTAACAAGATGATTGTTTTCTACAGCCCAAGTTACAAGAGAGTAAGCTGTTCCGTAGGACTGCTTAATGGTTTTTTGAACGTCAGCAACTGAAAAAATAGTTTTGTTCATTTTTTTTCTTACAAACCACAAGCGAATTTCAAATTCTTCTAATGTGGGAGGATGTTTATAAACTTTAAAGCTATTTTCTGAGTGACTTTTCAATTGATATCCGTTTGCTTGATTTTCTATTGAAAATCCTGCCTTTGTTTGATCTAGCCACTTTTTTAATCGGTCAATAAGTTGATGAACTCGATTTAAAGATGAAAGGGGATCAAAATAATTGTCGGGAAAAAGAAAAGAGAAAGCGCTGATTGAGTTTAAAGGAACATAAAAATCACGGAGTAAGATCATCAATAATTTATGCAAGTTCCCACCGATCATAAGGTCTTGTAAGTTATTTTGAGATTCAATTAAAAAGGCATCAAAATGCGAAGAACTTGAAAAATTGTTAAATGATACCAACCATTCTTCAGGAGGGCACCATTGAATGGGAGTGTAGTTTAACATGGATTGTCGATAGCGTTCATGGGGTGTTCCGAAAAAAACAAAATTAAGTATTTGAGTGTCTTTATTGATGCATGCACTATGGAAATCAAGATCTCTACAAACTTCCCATTGACAGAGGTTTTTTGCTATTTGTCTAACTTGAAATATTTCTTTGATCAGTCTATTCTTTTGATAACTATCAATTAAGGCAGACCATTTTTGTAAATAAAGATGAGATATTGCATGAGATTCTGATACTAGTTCTAAACCGCAAGAAACAATTTTCTTTGCTCGCTTCCAATCTCTTTGTTTAAAGAAAATTTGAGTTTTTAATTCAAAAACATTTCCCAGAAGTAAGTTATCTTTTCGTTGTCGACAGTCTTTTTCCAATTGTTCAAGGATATTTAAAGCAGGCTCTAGCTGGTCTTCAAAGATCAATGCTGCGGCTAAATTTACCTGACCAACAGACTGACGATAGTCATTCACTTGAGGGTGTGCAATGTATTTTTCAAGTAGTGGCAATGCGGAATAATAATCCCATTGAGTAAAGTAGGTCATGGCTTGATACAAGTAGACTTCAGGATGTTCCTCGCCAGATATCTGATTAAAAATATTATTTGCTTCTTTGCTAATACCAACTTTCGAAAGTAAAATGCCATACTCCAGATTTTCTGCATTGGTTGTCTGTATAAGGTTCATTCTTGAATTCTTGATGACAGGCGAAAGCAAACGAAGACCCCAGTGAAAACACTGTAAACGTCTTGCGATTTGAGCAAATTTTGCTAATCGTTGTCGAGGAATTTTACTTGGATTTATATGTTTGAATAACTGGCGAGCTTCTATTGCAGAACCCTTGCGTATAAGATCATCAAGTTGATCGAGAAAATTTTGGCTCGTTTTATCGGTACTCATAAATCTAAATCGGTAAAAACAAAGAAAATTTCAATTATTCGTATTTCTATTGTTTCAATTTGAGAATTTTGCTTCTTTTAAAAGAAATAAGGTTACATGAAAGGTAAAAAAAACTATAATAATATTAGGCGGGGTTGTTTAATTTTTCATGTTTTGTGGCCGGTTTGAAGTAAGGAAAGTGGTTGCTGATAAGTGGTTATTTAGAAGTGTTTACTATTTTATTCAGTTGTGGCTGGTGCAAAACAGACATTAAGTGTGAATTAAAAATTGAGGCATTAAATGAAAAACATTTTTTTTAATAAGAAAACATTTTTTATTGTATTGACTACTTTAATAGTTTTAACTTTCGAAGCTTGTCAGAGGATGCCTGAATTTATTTCAATGACTCCCCGATCAATGTCTTCTTCAGAGTCTTATCAACCCCAAAGTGCTGGTGGTAATGGTGGGGGGTATGACGGAAAACCTCTTCCTAGATATATTTCTTATGATCCAAGTGATCCCTGTAAAGAATTGTACACTCATCAAATCCCTCTACCTAACCAACAAATTTCTTATGAAAATGGGAAATTTTTTCTAACTAGGGTGAATTGTCAAGATATTTCTAAAAGTGAAATTTCTTTAGCTGATATTGAATGGCCAAGTCACCATTATCAAACCTTGATATTTCAAAAATTTCACTTTGAAGGCCTGTCGAAAGAAGAACTTCCTGAGCTTTATCTGGATAAAATTTGTAGAGGATCAGTTGTCTCTGCTGACTCTAAAGAGAGGATTCTACTCGATTTGATGATTAAGTCTGATGAAGCTTGGAATAATTCCTCCATTGGTTACCAAGCCGATGTGATTTACTCTCAACAGCAAAGTCAAACGCAATCACCAACAACCTTTTGGTTAAACAACTTATTAGTTAATAAATCAATTGATTCAACAGGGAGCAGTCATTTTCAAAGTCAAGACTTTGAGTTATTGCTTCCCAGTCAAGTGAAATTTGGACAATTAGAAATCTATCTTAATGGCAAACTCTACCAAGGTGAAGTTGATTGCGATCTCTTGAATAGAAATGAACGACTTTTATCTTGTGCAGTTTCTAATCCTGACAATATTGACTGGCATTGTGATATGAGCCAAGGTTTGTTCGGTCCTGGTTGTTGGAAAACTGCCCATAGTGCAGCCCCGGACAGAATCTCTCTGACTTCGCTTTATTCTCGTTGGTCTCGACAAATAATTCAATTTATAATTCAACCGGGAGACGATTCCTTCGGTAATGGTTGGCCTGTGGCAAAGTTATCCAAACAATTAGCCTTGGATGGGTCAACAATTGTCGAATCCGAAGATAGTTTTCGATACTACGCCTTTAGCTTGCGATTTCACAATAATTGGCAAATTTCCGATTGGATTTCTTTGTTGAATCAAAATAGACAAATAGAAAATGATCAGACTTTCTCTGAAAAACCAGGGACTAATTTTTCCTTGCTTTACATGTCAAAATCTCCAGACGATCTTTCGATACGCACAAATGCCATCGACAGTTCAGAGGAAAACAATTTTCAAACGTTTCCTTTAAATTTAGGAAAGTTGCCTAAAGATGAGTGGATCGATTTTGTGTTTAAAGCTCGCTGGACATCTCAAGCTGATGGATTTTTTGAAGTTTGGGTAAAGTTTGCCGAAGATCACTATTTTTTAAAAGTGTTAGAACAAAGAGATATTCGCACCCTTTCTTCAATAGATGGAATTACTGTAGGAAGTTACTGGCTGTTGGGTTTAGGCAATTCAACTCAAGAAATGAAAAATTATCAATTTTTTGTTGACGGATTAACTTTAGGCTCTCGATGGGATTCAGTTACCAATAAAGCTTTTTGTGAGAGCCCTTAGGGCGCTTGATTTTTCATTTTTTTTTGAACTTATCAAAAAAAAAGATTAACTCGGCAATATTTTCCTATTCAAAACATAAAATAGAACAGACAAATCACCAGTTTTAGTCTATAATAAGCAGAGTCTTCTCTCTTTACTTCCTATGACCATATTATCATTGTAATTGAGTGTGTAGTGCATTCATTGAAATGAATTTGATGAATTCACTTTGTTGCAAACAGTAACGGCACTTATATTTGAAGGAGGCGCATGGACGGGCCAAGATCAGCATCTCGACATGAAATTGAAAGAGTGATTTCATTTTTAGACCAACAATTAAGACCAAAATTTGATTGGTCTATTTCAAGCGAATATCCTACTGTTTTTCAAGGATCTAATGCTCATAATATAAAAATTATTTCAGAACAATCAAAAATTATTTCTCATGCCGCCGTTAAAACACTAATCATTAAAACCCCACTTTTAATTTATAAAGTCGCGGCCATTGGAAGTGTTGTTACAGATAATGAACATCGTCAAAAAGGTTATTCTCGACAAGTGATTCAAACGTGCATTGAAGAGGCAACCAAACAAAATTGTGACATTGCCATTTTATGGTCTGACTTGTTTGACTTTTACAAAAAACTTGACTTTGAGCGAGCGGGATCTGAAGTTTGTTTTTTCATTGATAAGCCACTAGCTTCTCTCTCTAAAGAGAAACTTCATTTTTTCACAACCCCTAAAGTCGATGCTAATGCAATTCATCGTTTGTATTTAAAACACAGCGTCGGAAGCATAAGAAATCCAATGGACATTCAAAAATTTCTTTGTATTCCAAATTCACAAATCTACACGGCTTGGAACAATAATAATCAGCTAATGGCTTATGCCGTCGAAGGAAAGGGGGCAGATCTCACTGGTTATATTCATGAATGGGGAGGAAACCTTCCCCCTCTGATTCATTTGTTAAATTACATCATTCAAAGTCAGAATAAAAATATTAATTTAATTTGTCCTCAACATTCAATCAATTTAATTAATACATTACACTCTCAAGATATAAATTTTAATAATGGCTATTTGGGGTTGATAAAAATTTTGAATCATCAAAGCTTCTTTCAAAAAATACTAAGAGCTTCTAAAATTTTAAAAATAAACGACCTTGTGTTGTCAAAGGAAAATGAAGGTTTTCATATTGGATTACCAAATGACATTTTTTATACAAAAGATCCCGCTATCGTCACTCAATTGCTTTTTGGTCCCAAATATCCTCATGAAATTTATTCGTTTAAAGAAAATACAAGAAAAGAATTAGAAAAAATTTTTCCACTTCCTCTTTGGATTTGGGGTTGGGATTCAATATGATACCTTTGAAAAAATCGAACTTTTATTGGATTGCCATTCACGTTTCTTTAACTCTTCTTATTCCTGTTTTCTTAAGCCTTTTCTTGTTTTCCGGTTGCATTAACCAAAACGAAGAAAATAATGACTATGGACCGGAAATTTCGAATGATGACGTTAATTCTCAAATTTATATATATAGTGGCTATCCCAGTCTTCTTGATCTCAATAAAAATGAATCCATAACGATTGAAAAATACATGCGAACGGGGGAAACTTTTCAAACACTTGAATTAAAAAAACTCAATGTCTCTGAAAGAGAAGAAACTCAAACGCAATATCGAATTCAAATTTTTCAAAATGTTATTCCCATTCAGTATACAACGACTGGTGAAGTCATTGCCGGAAAGCCAACCGTATCTGTTTATGATGAAACTTTTAATTTCGCTCGAACAGCCCATTTTGCAACACAACTTGATTTAGGCTTTATTTCACCTTTTAATCTGTCTCAAGACTCAAGAGACTCTGAAGATACTGTTTGTGATAAAATCACCTTTCACAATTTACACAGGAAAAGTTATCAA
>CAYMLA010000119.1:0-7553 GCA_964390785.1 uncultured Bdellovibrionales bacterium
TGAACATCGTCCAGTACATGACGTTGTGCGGTTCCATCCAGACGTGCGGGTCGCAATGGCAGGCCCCTGAATTCCATATGAACCCGCTTTGTCTAGAGGTTCTCCTGAATGAACATAATCTAAAATTTGTTTTGATGAAAGAGTTTTAAATGTAACATGAGTAGTATCAAGATTAGAAAAAAAGTGTTGTGATAGAGAGTGATAAAAACAAAATCCAGTTTTAACACTATGAGTCTTTCCTGAAAGCGATTCAAGGTGCATTTGTGCTTCGAGGAAATTTTTTGGCTTGCCTAAAATCGAGTGATTTAAAACAACAACGGTATCAGCAGTCAAGACCAAGGTAGGGGTTCGGAGAAGAGTCTGATAATTTTGAATAAATTCGACTAATTTTTGACGGGCGAGATCTATGATTTGCTCATCTAAGCTTAGGTTTTTTTTTGGAATTTCCGATAAATGAACTGAAATGGTTTGAAATTGATATCCGGCTTCTTCGAGAAGTTGTTTTCTTCTTGGAGATTGGGAAGCAAGAATGAGTTTTAGCATAGACAATAATTACCCTTTAAAGGTTTATAAATTATGAATTATATTTATTACTATTAGCATAATTTTGGTAGGAATAAAATGGGATCATCAGAGTTATTTTTATTATTGGGATTGTTTTTGGCGGGATTATCCGTTTATTACTTTGTTAGTTCACTTTTGAGTAATAACACGGATAATCAAATTCTTTCTTGGGCTTCAGGTGATGAGCCAAATCAGTCCAAATCACCGCTTATTAATTTTTCACGCCCTTTAGTCCATCAGTTTACTCTTCAACATGCTGCTCGAGTAAAATCGGAGCGATATCGTAAAAATGTGAAGAAAAAAATTCTGACGAGTGGTTTAAGTTCAGAAATTAATGTCGATGAATTTATTGGGTTACAAATTTTATGGGGATTTTTGTTTCCACTTTTTTTCTTGCTTATTAATTTTGCTCTTGAAATCGGCTTTCATTCTGCTTTTGTTATACTGATAAGCGTGGTTGGTGTTTACTTTCCTCATTTTTACACGGGAAATGAAAAAAAACGCCGTGCGCTTTCAATATTGGCTGATCTTCCATTTTTTATTGATTTACTGGCTTTATCAACTGAGGCTGGTTTGGATTTTGCCAGTTCGATTCAAAGAATAGTTGATAAGGCGGATGCGAGTATTTTAGCTGATGAATTTTCAAATGTTTTAAAAGACATTAAACTGGGTTCATCAAGAGCAGAATCCTTGAGGGCAATGGCTCATCGAATTGATTTGCCTGAAATCACAAGTTTTGTTTCAGTTGTAGTTGATGCCGACTCAACGGGAGCGAGTATTGCTCAGGTTTTGAAAGATCAATCAGTTCAAATGAGGCATGATCGATTTGTGCGAGCTGAAAAGGCTGGAGCAAAAGCTTCACAGGCTATTATACTTCCATTGATGTTATTTATATTGCCGGCTGTATTTATAATGGTTTTTGGTCCAGTGATTTTGCAATTTATGTATGGAAATTAAATTATGATGGTTAAGGATCTTACAAAAAACAGAGTTTTATTTGAGAAAGTATTTATTTCTCAGACATTCTTTTCTCGTGCAAAAGGACTTATTGGGAAAAAACAAATGGAAAATAATGAGGCTATGTGGATAAAGCCATGCAATGGAGTGCATACATATTTTATGAAATTTTCATTAGATGTTTTGTTTTTAGATAAAAATATGCAAGTTTGTGCAATTGAAAAAAAAGTAAAACCGTTTAGGTTTTCTAAAATTTATTTTAAAGCAAAGTCTGTATTAGAGATAAATTCTGGTTTGTCAGATGAAAAACAAATCAAAATAGGAGATTATTTGTATGTGGGCACTTAGAATTTTAAGTGGCGCACAGGCGGGCCAGATGACAAGACTTACAAAGGGTAAGACGTTAATCGGTCGAGGGCAAGAGTGTTATATTCAATTGAAGTCATCAGGTATTTCTAAGGTACATGCAAAAATAGAGTGCATTTCATCAGATAAAGTTGTTTTAAGTGATTTAAATTCGAGAAATGGAACATTTGTTAACGGAATTAAAATACAGTCATCTGTGATAAAAATGGGAGATAAAATTGCAATTGATACAGTGTATGTTGATCTTGTTCCTGAACAGTTTGTTCAATCCAATCAGCGGTTGTCTCAATCATCCCAACAATTTGTTTCAGTAGATCAAAAGTCTTCATCGGAATATTTGCAAAATAATAATTATTCATCTATTCAAAGTGAAGATTCTTTTCCTGAGGACGAAGAAGAAGAATTTGATCCTAAATCGGTTAGAGGTTTTATTGATTGGGTTAAGAATTACTTTGAAAAAGTTATGATGCCTGGGGTATATCGTTTAGTTGCGATAATGGACTTTAAAATTGTTTTGGCTGGTTTTGTTCTTGTTTATATATTATTGGTGACTGTATTAGCAGCGTTGCCAATGGCAAAAATTACAAAAGAAAGCATTGAAGCGGAAAGTAGAAAAAGAGCTCTTACAATCGCTCGGAGTTTAGCGCAAAATAATCGACAATTTGTAATTCAAGAACTTGATTCGGCTTTAGATACAAGAGCTGCAGAGGTTGAAGAAGGAGTTAGTGCAGCATATATATTATCTAATAAAGATGGGTCAATATTGGCGCCAGCAACTCGTGTCGGTCAGTTTCCAGAACGACCTTTTATTAGTTCAGCTTTAAGAGAACAGAAAGAGCTCGTTGTACAAATAAATGATTCAACCATTGGAGTGAGCGTTCCAATTTTAATTTTTAATCCACAGTTGGGTAAACATTCAGTAAAAGCGCTTTCAATTGTAATATATGACATGGGGACATTGGCCGTCCATGGAGAGCGGGTGTTTAGTTTGTTTATACAGACTTTGGCAATAGCTTTTATAATTGGTCTTGTATTATATTTATTTCTCTATCGTCTTTTTGTTTATCCTTTTAGTTGGTTACAAAGTCAAATTAATGAGTCCTTAAAAACGAAGGGAGAGATCGCAAGTCTTGAGTTTCGTTTTCCTGTATTTCAAGAATTAGTTGAATCAATTAGAAATTTAGTCACGAGGGTTCAATCTTTAGCATCAATACAAAGTCCAGAAGTTGGTTTTGGATATGTAAAACAATCAGAAGCTGAGGATGTCATTGATCTTATAGGATATCCGGCCATGGCTCTAGGAGTCGATTTTAGGATTATTTCGGTAAATAGTGTTTTTGAGTCTTTGGTTGGTGTTGAGGCTTCACAGTTAAAGATATCAACAATTGAAGCTCTTCCTGATCAGGCGTTTCAATTGAGTCTAAGAGACTTGGTTGAGAAGTGCTTGGAAAATCCAGCTCAACTCTTCAGTAATGAACTTGATTTTAGTGGAGACAATTTTATTGTTTGTTGTCGAGCTATTGCTAATAAAGAATCCGAAGTTGATTATTTGATTGTTACAATTAGTCCTGTTTCTGAAGATGGAGGAGCGTCATGAGTGCGGCACGCAAATTGAATCCTGTATCTTCGGTTTGTTCAGAAATAATTTTTTTGAATGGAATTCAGAGAGGAAAAAAATATGAAATTGCAAAAGAGGAAGTTGTTATTGGGCGTAGTCGAGATTGTGATGTGATTATTTCTGAAGATAAAAAGTGCAGTCGTCAGCATGCAGTAATCAAGAATAAAAATAGTGAATTTTTTATTTCAAATTTATCAGAAAATAAACCTCTTGTTGTTAACGGAAAAAGCGTTACATCCATAAATTTAAAAAATGGAGACAAAATTGTTTGTGGTTCAACACAGATTGTTTTTAATCAAAATGAATCAGTGGTAGGAAAAAGTTCTTATTCAATAGTTGATCTTTCTCATGAAGTTCAAAATCATTATAAAAATCAATCAGAGCAAGTTCAAATAGAAAATTATCCCAATAAGCCTCCTTCATCAGTTAAGAAAAAGAAAAAAGTAAGGAAAATGAAAAATTCAACTCCTTCTTCTGGTAGAGTTCGTTTTTATGTCATATTAGGGGTTGTGGGATTTATTTTTTGGATCATTTTAAATTCAGATAATCAAGAAAAAAAGACTCAATTGGAATTAAGAACGACAGAACAAATTGCTGAAGAACAGGAACAATCAAAGAAAATTCAAAAAGACTACATCAATAGCATTAGAGAAAAAGGTAAGCTTGATCATAATTTTATAGAGGCTCAAACGCACTATCTTACAGGATTTAGAGATTATCAAAAAGGTCAATATTCAAGAGCGATTCAGTCCTTTCAGGCCGCGTTAGCAATTTATCCTAATCATCAATTGGCTTATCGTTATTTAACACTATCGAAAAAGAGATTTGATGAAATGGTTCAGTTTAATATGATTCAAGGGAGGAGATACAGGCAAAAAAATTATTATCGTCGGTGTATGTCTTCATTTGAGAATGTAATGACAATGCTCAGAGACCCAAGGGAGGCAACATACAAAGAAGCACAACAATTGTTTAATGAGTGCAGTACAATGCTAGAGGGACGATATTAATGGCGCTTTTTAAGGTTTTTCTAAATGGAACATTTCAATCTGAAATTGATTTAAATATCAATCAGAAGTATTTGGCTGGGCGTTCAGAGGAATGTGAAATTTACCTTGAAAGTTTTCCGGGGATATCTAGACAACATTTTTTAATTAGTTTTAATCAGGGTCAGTGGCAGGTTGAGAGTGTTTCTAAATTTGGAAAATTATTTGCTGAAAATGATATTATTGAAGCCATGGTTTTAGATGATGGAGCTGGTTTTTCTGTTCCTCCATATTCCTTTGTATTTCAAGAAGTTAAAAATCAGTTAGAAACAGTTGATCAGAACAGAAATGAAGGTCACCAATCGAATCTAAAGTTACAAGAAGAAACGGTTTCTGGTCAATTATGTGTTGGAGATTCAACTGTTGTACGGTCTAGTGATAGTGAATTTGCAGTTTTAAGGTTAATTGATTCTCGCGATGGTCAAGAATTAAGCGCAATTAAGCTTGAGGGCAATCGATGGATTGTGGGAAGAGAGAGCACCTGTGATTTATATATTGATAATAATAGAATAAGTAGAAATCATTTTGAACTTTTCAAAACGGGAAAAGATTATTGTCTCCGAGATTTAGGGAGTTCAAATGGAACAATTGTTAATGGGACTAAAGTTTCATCTGATCGTCCTTTGAAGCTAAATAGTGGAGATTTTATCTCAATTTTGTACTATCAAATTTATTTTGAAATCAGGTCAATCCGTTTTGAACAGCAAATCAAGCAACTTGTTCCGATTTCAAATGCTTCATTGGGGACGCCTCCCTCTTTTCATTCGCATGAGTCTTTAGATGAGAATTTATCTTTGGAACAAATGGATTATCGAGTTGATTTGGCACAGCAATATGTAGAGAGTTTTAAAGATAAAATTAGGGCGAATTTATTTCAAGGTGATAAAAAAACAAAAATCATTCGTTTTGGAGCAATTGTTACTCTTGTTGTTTTATTTTTTGTTTTAGTTATTCAAGATCAGGGTGTTAAGACGACAGAAGATTCTCAAAAACTTATTGCTGAAACTCCTTTGGATCGTCTGACTACTGAAAAAAAAGAATTGGTAATTAGAAGTTATGAGTTAGCAAAGAATCTTTACATGCAAGGAAATTATGAACTTGCTTTTAGTGAAGTAAATAAGGTTCATAATTTGGTTTCTGAATATAAAGATTCAAGAGAGATTGAAGAGTTTTGTCGACAGGCATTTGAGATTAAGTTACAACAAGATCAGTTAAAAGAACAAAAGTTACAAGAAGCTAAAATGAGGGATAAGATTATTCGTGTGGTTGATCAATGTTCCGATTTGGTTCGAGAGTCGAGTGTTACTATTTCTCAGGTGGAATCTTGTTTATCTCCTGCTATTGAGTTGGATCCAGAAAATGAAAAAGCTCAAGAACTGATTATGAGAGTCAATCAAATGGAGGCTGAGCGAGCGAGATCACAGGTAGAAAAAGTGGATCAAAAGAGGCGTGTGGAAAGAGCGAAGGCTTTGTTTAGAAGAGCTCAAAAGCAACAAAAAATGAAGCAACTTCGAAAATCATTAGAAACCTATCGATCTTTAGTTTTATCTGATTTGCCTGATCCACAAGGGATAAAAAAACAAGCTCAACGTGAAATTGCGTCAATTCAGAACGATATTTCAAGCATGATTGAAACATCGATTCGAGAAAGTGAGGCCGCTAAACAATCAGGTGATTTAAAGCGATCGATTGAAATATTAGGGGTGGTGAAAAAAAATGATCCGAGCAATGAAAGAATTAATGATCTTTTTATTAAAAATCAATTAGAATTAAAGAATAAAATGAAATTGGCTTATCAAGAAGCAATTTTGGAAGAAAATATGGGTAATATTGCAATTGCTAAAGAAAAGTGGAAAAAAATTGTTGATGAAGATATTCCTATTGGTGAATTTTCAAAAAAAGCAAAACTAAAGTTAAAACGATATGGTGGATTGTAGATGAATTTTGAAGAGCGTTCCTATAGTGGAAAAATTTTCAGGCCTAGACCAGATGTTTATTTTAGCGAGAATGAAAAGATTTTAATTATTGCGACCCCATGGGGATTGAGTTCAAGTTCTCATCGGTTGATTAAGATTGTTTTGGATTATTATAATTCGGCAAGAGATGATCTTGAGGTGACTTCTCCATTTGAACGGTTATTGTGTTTGTCATCTGTTGCAAACAGTATTAGAACGGCGGCGTTGTTGGCTAATGACAGTTTGTATGGAGAAGAAAATAAAAAAGAGTATGTTGCAGGTGTTGAACTTTTTATTGGGGCATTTGAAGGCCAGGAGTTAACTTGGTTACAAGTTGGACATCCTTGTTTATTGTTAAATCGATTTGGGCGTAACATTCTGCCGCTTGGTAGTCATTTAGATATCGCTATTGATATGAGTCATTCGAGTCAGTTGCTTCCTCCATTGCCAAGTCAATTGCTCGGAATTGATGCAACATGCAATTTTACAATCGGAAGTTTTCGAATGAGAGAGGATGATCGTTTATTACTCATAAGTCGGTCATCTTTACCAGGAGTTATTTATTCAACTTCAGATCAAAATAGAAACCTTGAGGCTATATGTAAAGTTTTAGTTAGAGAAGCTTCTGATGAAGCTTTTTGGATCGGGGTATTGAATCTATAATTTTTAGTGATTTGGGACTTGCTGTTCAAGGGTGTTTAATGGTATAGGCTCAGGTTATTGCATGAAAAGAAGAATTTTAAATCGATTTAAGCACTTTCAAGATTTAACGAGAAAGCAAAAGTTGTATTTTATAATGCGACTTTTTTTTGCTATTGCTATTTCTGTTTTTATATTTCAATTTCGAGTCGATTTTCTTGAAGCCATTGCTTATGATTTAAGAATAAAGTATCGTCCTTCACCTAAAAGTACAGAATCAGTTGTTATTATTCCAATTGTTTCATCGACGGTTGAATATTTTAGAAGAGTGCCCGATGCAACTGATCATTTTTATTTTTTAGAAAAATTAGGCCGTGCACAACCTAAAAGTATAGCTTATTTTACTCA
>CAYMLA010000120.1:0-7509 GCA_964390785.1 uncultured Bdellovibrionales bacterium
TTAGTTGTGGGCGAAACGAAGGGAGATTTTATTATGAGAAAGTATTTGGTTTTAATGGTGGCAATGATTGGTTTTATTTTAAATTCAAGCGTTTACGCTTATACATGTGCGGATGCTGATGTATTTAATGCATTTACAGAGGAAGCAAGGGCTGAATTCCAGAATCAATTTGTATTGTTTTTGATGGATAATGGTGTTTTGTCTGCAAATGATAATGTTGTTGATTTTAAATACGTTTTCGAGTTGGGAACATTGTCACCTGAAACATTAGCTAACAATTTGTATGTTGTGGGCGAAGTCGTAGATTTTGAATTCAGTCTTTCTACTGATGTTAAAACGATTTCGTATGTTCAACAATCTCCTGGAATGCAATATCATTATGGATTTAACTTGTTTGAGCCTCCTAGAGTTATTGTAAAAGAATTAGATGGGCAGTGTGTTGTAAGCATGATTCTTGATGGGTGGTTTATTGAAAATACTGGTGTTGAATTTAGTATCGGACAAAATCTTTCAAAAGAAGATTTTAATGCAATAAAACGAGGTTCTTCTTTTGTTAGAGAATTTAGTAAAGTGATTGCGTTAGATTAGTGATTTGTAGAGCACTTAAAAAAGTGGGTTCAAATCTTGTTCCATTGTTTTTCTGATTTGGACTCTCTTTCGTTGGGTTTTTTTATCAGGAAGGCATCCTTGTACATTTGATCTGCTATGGCAATAGGGACGTTTTGTCCGGAAAATAATTTTTATTGAGTTGGAATTTTTTTAGGTAGTTCCTTTTGTGGTTTTGCTTTTTGTTGAATTTGTTTTTGTGGTTTTTGATTGATTTGCGATGGGACTCGATTTTGAGGTTTAGGATAGTTTGATCTCGATTTACTATAGGCTTCTTGCTCGAGTTGTTTTGCTTGTTTTTCAAGATTTAACAAACGATTTGTTAGGGCTTGTTGACGTTGTTTTGCAGCTTCTTTTTGTCTTTGTTTATTTAATACTTCTCTTGCGATTGAAATTCGTTTTTGGGCTTCTTCCATTCTGATTTTGACTTCTTCAGGGGTTAACATTTTATTATTGGCTTGAATGCTTGATTGGCTCGGAATATAGTCTTCAGTGTGATCGATTGGGCGTATTTTTGAGAATTCAGGAGATTCTAGCGCCTTAATGGCTTTTTCCATATTGGCTCCGAATGCAACATTCACAATGACACGACGATTTTTTGCAAGATTTTCTGGAATTGGTTTTCCATTTTCATCTCGATTGGGAACGAGAGGACGTGACGATCCATAGCCTTCAGCCGTTAAGCGATCTGATGGAAATCCAGAAGACTCAAATTGACGAATCAGGCGTGCTGATCGTGCAGAAGATAATTCCCAATTTGTTGGAAAATAAGCAGAAGCAATTGGGATGTCGTCTGTATGACCTTCAATTTTAATGTCTTCAATTCCGCTAAGGGAACGCAAGTGGGTGACAATGTCACTGACAAGAGAGTGCATTTCTGGTGCAAGTCGTGCAGATCCAGATTCAAATAAGACTTCTGATGCAAATTTTAATTCAATTCCAGTATCACTCGAAGTGATTTCAACGTGTTTTTCAATTCCAGCCGCTTGAAGTAATTTTTCAATATTTTTTTTAGCCGATATAGTGGCTGGATTTTGAATGACTTTACCTCCAAAATACTGTGTTAATTCTTTTTTAATCACATCAAATTTTTCTGTATCAATTGCAGAAAAACTATACATGAGAACAAAAAAACCAAATAAAAGTGTCATCATATCGGCATAACTGACGAGCCAATTTGACTCGTCATGAGCCATTGTTGGATTTGATTTTACGGGTCCTCTTCTCTTTCTTGCCATAATTATGCAGCCTTTTTATTGGGTTGCTCTTTTCCTGTTTTCATCATTTCTTTGGCTCTAAATTTTGGAGCTAAAAAGGATTTTAAATACTCCTCTATATAAAGAGGATGTTTTTTTTGCTGAATCAGCATGATCCCCTCTTTTATCATGTTTCTCATCACCAAATCATGTTTACTGATGTCAGAGAGTTTTTCTGCAATGGGAATAAGTATAAAGTTTGCGGTCATGATTCCATAAAATGTAGCAACAAGGGCAATGGCCATGGCTGGCCCAATTCGATCTTGAGAGCCGGGTTCTCCAAGAGTTTGAAGAAGGGCAATCATCCCCATGGTGGCTCCTAATAGACCAAACGCAGGAGGAAAACGTGAGATGGTGTGCCAGACACTGATTTCTTCTTCATCTCTTTTTTGCTTTCCTTCGACAGCATTGGTTAGTACGTCATCGATTTCGTCTTCTGTAAATCCATATTCAACAAGGTACTTCATTCCGTCAACGAGAAAAGGATGAGTTTTTTTGGGAAGTTTTTGCAAGGCTTCTTTAGGGTTTTGTCTATAAAGTGATGACGTTTCTACAATTGTTTTAATGATAAAAAAATAATCATTCATTGGAGAGCCAAAAACCTTTTTAGCAATCACTTTGAGTGCTAAAAAAAGACGTGAAAAATCAAAACAAAGAAGGGCAACTGTGAGAGTTCCACCGATAACAATAGCAATTCCATGAGGATCGCCAAAAATTTGTGGGCTATCTGTTGAGGTTGAAATGGCATAGTAAAGAACACTGACTCCTGTGACTAATCCTAAAAGTGCTGCAAAACTCATAAATTTACCTCTTATTTTGTTTGTTTCCTTTAAATACTTTTCGGTCAGTGAAAAAAAACATTAACGTCTAGATGAATTGACTTAAGTGGGTTGATGTATTTCTAGATCAAAAGACAGTCTTGAATTTCGAAAGTTTTTAAAACAGAAAACAGGACTGCGGATTCAAGACCTTCCTCTTGTTATTGTTAAAATTTAAACATTTCTCTAAACTTTTTATTGAAATGTATCGAAATGTAACATGAAGATCATGTGTTCAAAAGATATGGAGAGCTTATGAACTATTATGAAAAAATAACAGCCGTTAACAAATTTAAAAAATGGACTTTGATTGTTTTGAGTGTTTCTTATTTATTTTTTATTGGAAAAGAAATTAAAAATCCAAATGTCCTTTTTGAAACGGATCAAAGAAAATTAGAAAACGTTTTGTCTTCTGTTACGAGTGATCAAATTGGCATTGAATTGCTAAAAACTTTAAATTCAGAACAGTTTTTAGTAAAAGCCAATATTAATGTGACAGAAGAAGTTATTCCTCAAAAAGGGTTCAGCATTATTCATTTGCCCTATTTTGAACAAGTGGCTGAGAAAGTCAATTGGTCTGGAAAATTTTCTGATGAAACGCTCTTAAAATTAGACAAATTTCGAGTTTCCGGTTTTAAGGTTTATGTTTGGGTTTCTAAGGATCACGGAACCGCCTTTCAAAGTGTTATTGCCGAATGGGTGAAAAATCACATAAAACGTTATTATTTTAGAAATGCACAAGTGATTGTTTCTGGTGATAAAGAAAAGGTGGTTGCTGCTGGGGAGAGCAAATATGAAGCTGTTTTAAAATGGGGATCTTATATTCTAGGATTAATTGCGGCATTGTTTTTAATGAGTTGTTTGAGTGATTATTATTTTAAATTGGCTGACCGTTGGGTCTTGGTGCAGCATAAGTATTCTTTGAAAAAATATTTTAAGTTCAAGGACATTTTAAGAAAACAAAAAAACAAACTGCTTGCCTTGCGAATGGAAAACAATCGTCTTTATAAAGAGCTCTCTGGCATTTCTCATCTTTGGGAAATGGCCTTAGAAAAAAATCGAGATGTGCAAATGACTAATTCACGTTTAGAAAATAAAATAAATGATTTAAGTCAGTTGGTCGAACGGCTTGAGAAAACAAAAGAAAAACAGACAAGACTGACAACAGAAACGAAAGAAAATTATTTGATTCGCTTTAAAAAATTAGAAAAACAAATTGAATTTTTTAGAAAAGAACGAGCAGAGCTTCTTGAAGAAAACTATGCTTTGAAAAAGAAAATCAATTCAATCGACAGCGAAAGCATTGCTCTTGATTTGATGAAGAAAGATTCGTCAGTGTCTAAAATAGAATCAAGCATTGAAGATGCTGATTTCATTTAGTTGCGGCTGTTTTGCAGCAGCCACAAGTTAGGGATTGAAATAGGTGGCTATCCCTGTTAACCCATTTTGGATGAATGGAAAGTAAATTTTGTTTTCAGATTCTTTATAGAAGAGAGCTCGCCCCGTGCAGATAAAATTAGAAAGGGTGTGTGTGAGTTCCGTTTCGTTGAGAGTGTTTAAATCGTATTTATAAAGACGTCCATTATTTCCACAATAATAAATTTTTTCAATGCTTTTATCGCTGTTTCGATGATAATAAAAGGAGTGAATTCCAGCATGACTGACAGTTGCAATCGTTGTCACCGTTCCTCCTGGAGGAAAGGCTCTGACATTTTGGGTTCCTCGTTGAGCAATGATCCATCGATTATCATAGGGGTCATAATGGTAACGCATGTAATTGATGTTGTAGCCTTCTGCTATTCCACAATTGCTTGTCGCTGTTCCATCAGAGCAAAAGCCACTTATTGCACCTGTTTGCCCTGCTAAATGGGTTTGTGTTCCTATCGTTGAATCATAAAGTTTTAAAAAGCCATGTGCAAAATAGCCGATATGTGTATGTTTAAAAGCAAGAACTTGATTGTTATAAAATCCAACAGCTCGAATAGGATAATGGGTTGTGAAGTCAATTTGATTTCCGTCGAGACCATCAGCCGTGCTATAGTGAGTCGCTCCACCACCTGCAAGTGTTTCCCATTGGCCGCTGCTTCGATTAAGTTTACCGATTTTACTTTCTCCTAAATTATAAAAAACATCTCCCGTGTTTGGATCGGCGACAAAGTCATCCCAATAAGGGCTAGATGAAGTCATTAAAAGCGGTTGATCGATTGCGGGTTGGCCGCTTGAGGGGGAGCCGTGTTTTCCATTGCCGGCAATGGTGTTAATGATTCCGCCGGGAGTGAATTGACGGAATTTGTTTTCTTCTTGGTCAAGAAGGATGACATCTCCATTATTAAGTATATCAAAGCTGTTGATGGCATTAAATCGTGCTATGGAGGCAGATCCACCATCTCCGTAACTGAGGCTTTGTCCAACAATTGTGGTGATTTTATCATCAGAGGTGATGGTTCGAATGCGGCCTTTTTCTAAAAAGAAAACTCGTCCCTCTTTTGAAACAAAAGCATCTTGTATGCTGACTTCACAGGTGCTTCGATTTGAGCCGTCTGCGCAAAATCCCATTACGCCATTACCAAGGATGTTGATCCAATTTTTTGTGTTTGAATCATACTGTTTAAGTCGTCCATCCAATCGACTCACTAAATACATGCGTCCATTCATTCCTTGAACAAGTCCAGAAGCATGATGCCAACTCGGTAAAGGAGGAAAGGGCGATTGAACCTCTTTAGTGTTTCCATCAAATCGAGTGACACCGGCGCTGTCGCATGGGGCACTTCCAGCAATGACAATAGAGACAATTTCATTTAATTCGCTACTCATTGGATCAAAATCAAAACCTAAGGGGTGCAGTTTGCATTTGGTCAGATCCACACCTGCATTTCCAGAATGTCCAGTGCCACTGGGGACCCAGCTTGTGACCAATTGTGTTTGAGGGTCATAATATCGAATTCGATAGCCTGTTTCTGGAGTTAATTGATAGCCTTCTGATTGAAAAACAACGACACCATTAGGAAGAGAAAAGGCTGTAAAGTAAAAGGCATCGTACAGAAAGTTTGTTATAGGAGTAATTAAAACATCGGTTCCAAGAACATCATCTGTGGTTTGAGCGCCTCCTCCAATGATGGTATTGATTGTGGGCTCGTCTAGGCTTAAATCAATTTTACGAATGCGGTTATAATCAAACATCCAAAGATTGTCTTCAAAATCAAGCCAGATTCGATGGGGACGCTTCACTGTCGCAAGGGCGACCGGCCCTCCATCGCCAGTTGATTCTCCCGTTTGAGCAAGAAACACCGTATTGACTCCAGTTAAGGAATCAAATTTTATAATTCCCCTGAGAGTGTCTCGAAAATAAAGATCTCCTTTTTGGGTGACAACAAAACTTCCTTTTTCTCCATAACTCGCCGTTGATCTTTCAAATGAGAGCATGGCTTTTTTGCCATCTGAATTTTCACCGGTACTGGTTGTTCCGGCAATAATTCGAATGTTGTTTTCGTTGATAAAATTGGATTCACCTGCTCCTGCGACTAAATGATCATTATAAACACGCAATTGAATTTTAAAAAAATCATTCGAGGGGGCTCCAAACACCCATTTATAGCATCCTGTTGCACCATCATCAATGCTTGTGAATTCACTGTCAATCTCACATCCAAAATTGCTATTATTTGATAAGCCGCTATGAATAAGAGTGTAGCTTTCATTGTCTTCGGTGTAATAGAGACGAATGGCTCCTGAGGGAATAACGTTATCATCTGAAATTTTCCATTTAATATAAACATGTTCTCCTTCAGATATAATGGTGTCGTAGAGGCTTAAAGGGTCGGAGGGAAGCTCTGATGCTGTTGCAAAAACAAAATCAATTGTTGGGTTGCTGCCGAGGTCGTGATTGATTTCGGCACGATCAATGGCAGTTGTTCCTGAGCCTGAATTTGATAAGGATGATCTATTGCCGGATTCGTCTAGAACCCAGAGAAAAGCATAAAAACTTTCTTCATGAAGAAGAGAATTAAAGGGGTAATTGTAAACAGAAACATTCAAACTGGGAGATACATCAATGTCTGTGAGGCTGACCCAGCAAGGGTCATCAATAAGAGGAGGAGTGTTTGTCGCAAATTTCAAACAAAACGAATGAATTTGAGAGTTTTCTGAGTGAGACGAAAAGTCAACATTGCCTTTGGTAAAAAGTCGTCCTTGAAGATTGCTTATTTGTATTGAATCAATCGTTGGTGGAGTGGTGTCTCTTATCCATGTTCCACTGATCGATGATGAATTTGCAAGAGCATCATTTTGTATGAAGCTGTAGTTGTATGTGGAATCTGTGCTTTGAATTTGAGTTGAGTAAGTCCAGCTTCCGTCTGAACAGGGGGTGGTGGTGCTTTCTTGTCCGCTGACAACAAGGGTAAAGTTTTCTTCGCAATGACCGCTAAATGTCACGGTGTCTTGATTGGAATAAATTTCTTCTTGATTGAGTGTAAGCACAGGCCCGGTTGTGTCTTTCGTCCATTCATGCAGGCTTGCCGTGCTGAGATCTTGATAATTACCGTATTCATCTCTTCCATAGACACAAAGGGAAATTTCTCCATCGGGTAGCGATGAAAAATCATCGGTGATGTCTTCTGAAACGAGAATGTCTTCAGAATAAGCTTCAATTGAGCTGCAGTCTGTTAAAGAGGAAAGACCCAATTTATAGCGGTATTGAGTTAAGTCGGTTCCAGACACTTCAACCGATAAAGAGGTTTCTTTATTGGTGCCTGTTGGTGCTCCAGTGACCGTTAATGCGGGAGGGGATGTCTCTTTTGTCCACGTCGCAGTGGTCACATCTTCGATGGACT
>CAYMLA010000121.1:0-7503 GCA_964390785.1 uncultured Bdellovibrionales bacterium
GAAAATTGGCGGCATCTTCTTTTAATATTAAAGATGCGGGTCAACTGGCTCAATTGTGTGATTCTATTGTTCAAAGCGAAGCAATAGATATTATTGGTCTTGTTGGAGCGGAGGTTTCATCGTCAGTCGAAATAATAATTGGTCAATTGAGAAGTTTTCGTTCATTGGTTAAAACTAATTTTAATCAGGACGATGAAAAATTAGGACTTGCTGAGTTGACTGTTCAACGCATTGAAGAAACCATTAAGCTTGTTTCTGATCCAGAATTTGAATCACGAATTCGATCTGAAGTTGAGCAGAAAAAATTTATGATTAAAATCGATGCTCAGGATAAACTAAAGGAAGCCAAAATGCGTTTAGAAAACTATGAAGGCAATCATGCATTAAAGCTTCTTGGGGAAGTGAGTGCTGTTATGCCTCAGTTGCCAGAATTAAAAACTTATTTTGTATGGGCAAAAATTTTAGCTACAGATGGTCATCCAAATCGCAGTCAAATGGTTTCTGATTTGCATTTTGAAATTCTTGAGATTCCTGTTGAGGAAAGAAAATCAGCGGTTTACTTTTATGTTACGGGATTAAGAGAAAAGATTTTAGGAAACCCATCACAAGCCGTTAAAAATTTTGAAAAAGCGGTGTTTGTTGATAAAAACTTCAAGCTTGCAGCACAACAACTTCATGCAATGAAGTTACAAGCCAAAAATGATCAATCAGAGGGAGATTTCACTAAATTATTTAGTCATTTCTTTAAAAAGAAAGCGAGCTAAAAAGTGGGCTGTTGGAAAACAGTGAGATTTGAGCGAAGCCAACGAAAAAGGTGGCTGTTTTTGCAACAGCCACTTTTTTTATTCTGAGCTGATATATTTAAACAAATAGTACTGAGGACTCTGACTCATTTGGTTAATTCTAATTTGAATCGGGCCATTATAATGAGTGTTGAATTCTGGAAGTTCCGATGCTGAAATGCTCCATATGTCTCCAGCATTACAAGAAGTAGAAACGGAGACAGAATGGCTTATCCCAATTTGGACGTCTCCTCCTGCACTTTGAGCACAGGATCCAGAGATTGTATCACTAATTGAAATCGAGTCTCCATATTGATGAGAGCCAATGTTAAGGATCTGTCCTGAGTCATATATTTTGTTGAAGAAATAGCTTATTTTGCTACCACTCCCTTGTTTGATAAGAATATGGAATCCACCATGACCAATGCCAGTCCAATATGAAGAAGCTATCTGGTAAGGAGTCGTCATCCAAAATCCTTCACTGCAATTGATATCTGCTGGAGGTGAATTATTAATTTGGATTGTCAGTTTTCCTAGTCCTAAACTAGGATCACATTCACCTCCAATTTGAGTATAATCTCCGACGTCAAAGTAAGTGTATGGACTAATAATGGAATAGGGAATTGGGTTATTACTAATTTGAGTAGAGAAGATTTCATATTTGGGGCTTTGTAAATTTTGACTGGCCTTAAGGATAAACGAACCACTTTGACGAATAAAATCAGGCAATTGAGAGGCAGCAATACTCCATGAATTAGAAACACAAGACACTGAAATTGGATAAGGTTCATGGTGCTGTCCTACAATTGAAACATAAACGACTCCGTCGGCATCAACACAATTTCCGCTAAAACTATCCGCAAGAGTTACATCGTTTGCAATTGAATTGATTGAAAGATCGTTTTTGTCATTACTGATTTTGTTAAATTCATAAGCGATTTCACCTAAATTGTTTTGATTGATTGATAGAGTAAATGAAGAGTAAATAGAAACGCTTGAATAACCAGTGAGAGTATCAAACGTAATGTCATAAGAACCACCTGAACATGTATAATTGTTAGTATCACCATCGATGGTGAACTCAATTGGGTCTCCGTCAATACAAGATCCACGGAACATTGTTTTTTCTCCGACTTCGCTATGTCGGGGGGGATAGTCAATACCATAAGAGGGAGAAGTTGAATTTTCTGTTTCTAAAAGGAGATATTGTGTGCTTTCATCGGATTGAGAAACGACAACTGTAAAATGACCATTTTGAAGAATAAAATTGGGCAGATCAGAAAATTGAATTGTATGTGATCCTCCAATGCAATCAGTCGATGTTGTTGGTTCATTATAGATACCTATAGAAATAGTGTATCCTTCCATACAATTCATTGTTAGAGACATTGAACCATCAACAGTTTCTTTCATCGATGGCCCAGTAATAGCAAGTTCAGATGAATAGGAATATTCTTTGTGATAATAATGGCCAATAAGACCTTGGTTGTTTTGATTGATCGTTACTGAAAATTCTTCCATATCATATATGTCAGTCCATGCCGTTGAGAAAACATTAAATTGAATGCTCCACTCACCGTTTTCATCACAGGACACTTCTTGTGTTGTTCCTCTCAATTCAACAATAACTTTTCCAGTTTCAGAATCGAGATTAGGATCACACCACCCCATTAGGGTTGTATAACTTCCGACTTGAGCGTACCGTGGGGGAGAAATTATTCCATAAGGAGAATAGGACTGATGTGAGTCATCTCCATTGTAATCATCTTCTCCGTTATAGTCGTCTTCGTAGTATTGATAATGGTTGAAATGGGTTTCTAAACCTGAAGCAAAATACTGACGTCGACCATCGATGAGTTTATAGGGGCAAAGAAAAGCTTTTGGATAGGTGCTGGTCTCTGAATCATCGTTATTGTAATCTTCATGAAAAAAGAGTGAAGATTCAATTCGAGTCGTTGTTTTTGATGAGTCAATGATTTTATGCTCTGTAAATCCAATTTTATTTAGAATTCGACAATCAACAGAGAGGCCACCAGATCGAATAAGATACTCTTCTTTTTTTGAAAAAGCTTCTTTATAAAATAAAGTTGAACCGTCAAGGGCTTTTGTTACAGTCCCTGGCAAATAACCCCAATTGATGATGATTTCATCAGTTTCTGAATCGTAATCGCTTTGCATAAATTCAGGACTAGAATTTTCATCAATGGGAGGCAATAAACGATAAGGCCCTCTGATCCCGGCCAGAGCAGAACTTCCATTTTTAAGTCGTGAGTAATCGGCCATAAGGAAGTCTCCGTATTGAGTTCCCGTGCAATTTGCGCTGCTTAGACCTCCAGCCTTAATTCTTGCCACATTAGGATCAGTGCTGTTGTATGTATAAATGGCGGGTGAACTTCCTTGAAGGTCAGTAAATAACCCACTGATGAATTCATATTCAATTCCGTCCCAAGACTCTGTCTGAGTTTCATAGTGGATTGTTTTGTTTTTTTCTGCTCGGTAACAAACCTTTCGATCGCCCTTATAAGGGCCTAAAAAGGCCACAATAAGGTCTTCCTTCGTGCCGCCGTGCGAGTGAGATTCTTCAATCGTTGTTATATTGCCTTCAACTTTTTTTCTAATATATTGCAATTCGTCTGGAAGTGAAAAATACAAAGAGTTTTGACCTGGAGTTAAAAGAGGGGAATTGAGTTCGAGATTGGATAAAAAAGTTTGTTCATTATGTTCTAAGACATAGTCAAATGGAGCTCCATCAATGGCAAAAAATTCGAACCATCCATTAAATATGGCAGAGGTCATAATCTCCATTCGAGGTTTTCCTGGAGGGCGGAAGAGAATCTTAACATTGCCAGAGGGGCCGCCATTGGTTTCGGTTAAGAGTCGACCTACGACTTTTGCCATGGTTCCTGATGAAGCTCCAATGGATTCAACTGTAATCGAAATAGTTTCTTCTGATGAAACAAGATTTTTTTTCACATCACCGTATTTAAAGACCATATTATTACCGTCTTCAACAATGTATAAAATTTGAATGAGTCGATCAGATCCAGATGGAATTTCGAGTTTAATTACAGTTGGAGGGGGATTTGGATTCAGACAATCGAATTGACAAGCGTCCCAATCCCATTTTATCGTTTTTTCGATTCCAGGTCCGCTCACATTAAGAATAATGTGACTAACAGTTGGTGAAGTGGAATCCGTTGAGAAATAATTTAGATTGCTTGGGAGAGAAAGATGAATGCTTGTCGTATTCTCTTTTGCTTTTCCGCATCCAAGCAAGAAACTCAGTAAAAAAATGATAGAAAGGGTTGAAAGAGTTATTTTTTTCATTTTACGCTCCTCACAATAACGGTTACTGATATGTTAACGGCATTTCGACTAAAGACCTTTAGACAAAAGTCGAGAGTTTATTGTTTTTTTAAAACTGTCTTAATTTGAATAACTTTGCTAAAAGGATAAATGTAATTGAGATTTGCTAAAACGGTTGCTATTAGTAGCAAAACAGCCACTAATTATGCAATGCAAAATTTTTATCGAGATTTGTTTGATGAAGAAGATGACTCGGTTTGAGACAGGTTGTAAAAAAAGCAATTAGAAATTTATTGAGAATTCGTTTTGCAGCAATTTTGTGCCTTGTGGAGTTTTTAGCGAAATGAAATGAAGTTTGCGCTCTGTGTGAAAGGGAGAAATAATTATGGCAAAAACAGCAATAAATCCAACAAGAAAAGAAAATTATCCGGAATGGTATCTGGAGGTTATTAAGGCCAGTGATTTGGCTGAAAATGCTCCCGTTCGAGGGTGTATGGTGATTAAACCTTGGGGCTATGCTTTATGGGAGAACATACAGCAAGCTCTTGATCGAATGTTTAAAGACACGGGACACGTTAACGCTTATTTTCCTCTTCTTATACCTTTGAGTTTTTTACAAGCCGAAGCGGATCATGTTGATGGATTTGCTAAAGAGTGTGCCGTGGTGACTCATCATCGTTTAAAGGCTGACGAAAATGGTCAGTTGGTCGCAGATGGAGAGCTTGAAGAACCTTTAATTATTCGTCCTACCAGTGAAACAATTATTGGTCATATGTTTGCTAAATGGGTTCAGTCGTATAGAGATTTGCCTCTTTTAATGAATCAATGGTGCAATGTTATGCGCTGGGAGATGCGACCAAGAATGTTTTTAAGAACAACTGAATTTTTGTGGCAAGAAGGTCATACTGTTCATGCAACTCAAGAAGAAGCTCTTGAGGAGACAAGAAAAATGCTCGAGGTCTATCGGCATTTTGCTCAAGATTATATGGCCATGCCCGTGATTGCTGGAGAAAAAACGGCGGATGAGCGTTTTCCTGGGGCTGTTAAAACCTATACAATTGAAGCCATGATGCAAGACTTGAAGGCCTTGCAGGCCGGAACATCTCATTTTTTAGGGCAAAACTTTGCTCGTGCACAAGGGATTAAATTTTTAAGTGCTGAAGGCAAAGAAGAAATTGCTTGGACAACATCATGGGGTGTTTCAACTCGTTTGATTGGGGGACTAATTATGACCCATAGTGATGATGATGGGTTGATTCTTCCTCCTCGCTTGGCTCCTAAACATGTTGTGATTATGCCCATCTATCGTAATGATCAGGATCGTGCTGTGGTTATGGAATTTGTGGATAATCTAAAAAAAGAATTAAATTCTAAAACGTATCATGGTCAACCTCTTCGCTTTGAGGTTGATGATCGAGACAGTGGGGCAAAGCATTGGTATCATATTAAGAGAGGAGTTCCGATTCGTTTAGAAATTGGGCCACGAGATGTGGCGTCTCAAAGTGTTTTTATGGGAAGACGTGATTTTAGTCCAAAAGAAAAAAAATCTTTAGACGTCAAAGAGTTTATTCAAAAGGTGTCCGCTTTTTTAGATGAGATTCAATCCAATCTTTTCAATCGTGCTCAGTCTTTTCGTGATGATCATTTGCAGGTTATTTCAAATCGTTCCGATTTTGAAAATTTTTTTGAAGAGTCAAGCCCTGGAGGTTTTGCTCGTGTTTTTTGGAGCGAAAAGGCGATTGGTCACGAACTTCTTGAGCGTTACAAGGTGACTCCTCGTTGCATTCCTTTGGATCAAACTGAAAAAGAGGGGACTTGTTTGTTTACGGGAGAAAAGACAAAAGTTGAGGTTATATTTGCAAAATCATATTAAAGAAGTTGGCTGTTTTAGCGCCTGCTTTAAGTGGCTGCTGCAAAATAGTCAAATTTGAGGCGCGCGAGCTCAAATCGAACGAGGCGTACATTAAGTACGTCGCAGTGAGATTTGAGCGAAGCCAACGAAAAAGTTGGCTGTCATGCTACAGCCTAGTGGCTGCTGCAAAATAGTCAAATTTGAGGCGCGCGAGCTCAAATCGAACGAGTAAAAAAATTAGTGTCTTTGTTTTAAGACATGAGCATGGATTTTAGATAGTCGCTCATAAGATTGATGTCCTTGAGCGATTAATAGAACATCAACACCAAGGGCTTGCCCGACTTCAAGATCGTGGTCAGTGTCTCCAATAAAAAGAGTTTTTGTTGCATCCCATTGGACGGCATTAAAAAATTCGATTCCTCGACTCAGCTTGCTGCTGGCTAAATCGTCAGCGATTCCATAGATGTGGTCAAAAAAATGAGTGATCCCATGACTGGCTACTTGCTGATGTAAAAAATCTTCTTTTGAGGCTGATAGAATCGCTTGTTTTTTGCTTTCGGACTTAATTTTTTGGAGCAATTCTTTTGTTCCAGGAAATAATGGGGCTTTTGTTGAAAGTTGAACATAAGACTTAAAAAATTCACTGGCTAATTGTTCGTAGGGATCTTTTTTTAATTCAAAGCCCAATTTAAGGTAATAATTTTTTACAGGAAAAGAAAACTCATTTCGGAGTTGTTCAATTGTGGGAATTGGTAAGTTGCGTTTTTCAAGTTGTGGAGCGACGGCTTTAATAACAATTTGAACGTCGTCAACCAGCGTTCCGTTCCAATCCCAAATGATATTTGAATAATTCTTTATTTTTTCCCAAAGTGGGTTATTGGTTTCCATTTTTCCTCATTTACAAGTTAAAAACAAAATCTATTGGACTGATATTTGACAATAAAATTTATCTTCGTCAATAGAAAAAGGGATCACCAATGTTGCACCGTTGTGATGTTGAGCAATCGTAAAGTTTCCACTGACAACGGTTGGTATTGCCATTTCAAAGCCGTATCCACATTCATTGAGTTTTGTTTTGGCACAGCCATAGATCATATTGGTGAGTTCTCCAACGGCGTCAGTAACGTCTTCGTTGATTTCTGAATAGCTTTCTCCAAGCATATTATAGAGAATTTTAAAAACAGCATTGGCTTCAAAGCTTAAAGTTAAATTCCCCTTTGTTCCTCCAGCAACCATGCCAATGAGGCCTGCGACATCTCCACGGGGTGCAAGTTTTTTTTCGACATTTGGAGTGTGAACTTTAACTTCAGTCATGGCCATTGTGCTGAGTGTTTTTACAATTCCATCAATAAAGGCGTTAATGAGCTTTTTGTCGAGCAAGGGATTATTGTTTTGACTTGAGTCTGTCATAATTTTGTCGTCTCCTTGATGCGTAAGATCCCAATTCTAAATGACCTCGCTTTATTTTAATAAAAGATTGGGATTGTGTTTTTTTGTTTTTGTATTAAGCGGCTTTTTGTTGGCTTACTTTTTTGTAAACACGTTCCAGTTTTTCTTTTAGTG
>CAYMLA010000122.1:0-7459 GCA_964390785.1 uncultured Bdellovibrionales bacterium
TGAATAGGTTATCAGTTATCAATAAATAGATTTAAAACTTAAAGGATTTAAAGGGAAGAAGCTGAAAACTGATTAGTGGCTGTTGAAAAAATAGTTTTCAAATAGAAAGGGATCTTAAATGAGTCGTGAACCTTGGTGGAAAAATGGACTTTGCTTTGAGTGTCAAGGATCTGGAAAATGTTGTTCTTCAAGAGGTGAACATGGTTATGTTTATTTAACATTAAAAGAAAGAAAAATTTTATCCGATCACTTTTCACTATCTTTGGTTGAATTTGATAATAAATATTGTCAGTTGACTGATGAGTTATATCATTTAAAAAACAAAGCCAATAATTGTGATTGCATTTTTTTAAAGAATAAAAAGTGTAGTATTTACGATAAGCGTCCGTTTCAATGTCGGACATGGCCATTTTGGCCGGAAAACCTAAGTTCAAAAAAGAATTGGGTTGTTGATGTTGAACAATTTTGTCCTGGAGCCAATAAAGGGAAAAAACATGATGCAGCAGCGATTCAAAAAATTCTTAATGAGCATCAACAATGGGATGACGATCTCGTGCTTTGATAAGTTGATATAAAACAAAATAAAACAGCAACGAGTGTTATTAATTTACAGCCACTCTTTAGGTTCTATGTGAAAATAATTTAATCGCTTGGAAGCAAGAAGTGTCACCTGTCTCAATTTGAATCAAAACGGAACTTTTATAAGAGCAATTCATCCTGTTTTAGATTTATTTTTGGCACAGAAAGTGAATAAGTAATAGATAAGTTGTTAGTGTCAGAAATTAGATCTCAGAGAAAATGATTTTATAAGTTTAAAAATTGATTGGAGGGGAAGATGTATAGGGTAAATTTTTTTTATTTGTATTTATTTCTATTTTTCTTATTTGTGTCGTCTTCTTCTCAAGCCGCTTTTCAGGATTCAATCATTACTCAAGTCAGTTATAGTTTAGAGAGTTCTAAAGTGTTAGAGATGAAAATTCGTCATAATAAGGGTTGTGAACGAGTGGATCACTTGGCTATTGATTCTGTATTAAAGTTTCGAAGAGAAGGAGGCCTTAAGGAGCTTCATATTTCTACTCTTTTAAAAAAAGGAGTTCCCAGTGATTGGACAAAATTAAGTGATTGTTTGAATGCTCATGCTATTGCACAGTTTTTATTACCTCCAGAGCAGATTGAAAATTCTGATCAGGTGACAAATTTTTATGAACTTCAAAGTGGTGTGTATCGTGTTTTCTTGGATAGTCATTATAAAGGTTCTTTACACATTTCAAAAAAGGGAGAAATTCGGTTTTCTCCTTATCAAGCAAAGTGGGATAAAAAAATGGGGTTTGTTTTACAACAGCCACTATTTAATTAAGCGATTGGGATCTCTAAAATCAGCTCAATTGGACAATGATCTGAGTCATCGATTGCCAATTTGTTCTTTATTTTTTTTGCGTAAATTTTGGAAAAAAGAGGTCAGAATTTCAGAACATTCATCTTTGAGAATGTGTGGAAAAACTGAAACTTGGTGATTTAAACGAGAATCATTGAGCAAGTTATAAAGGCTTTCAACGGCGCCAGACTTTGGGTCAGGCGCTCCATAGATGAGATTGTCAATTCGGCTGGCGAGAATAATGCCTGCGCACATAATGCAGGGTTCTAGTGTGACATAGAGAGAACACCCTGTTAGGCGCCAAGATCCCAATTTTTTTGCCGCCTTGTGTAAAGCCAAGGATTCGGCATGAGCAAGAGGAGATTGAGTTTGCTCCTTTAGATTGTAAGCCGTTGAAATAATAGAATTATTTTTAACGACAAGGGCCCCGACAGGAACTTCATTTTTTTGCTTTGCTTTATGAGCAAGCTTTAAAGCAAGGCGCATCCAATGTTCATATTCAGTTGAAGTCATTGTTTAGTATTTAACTCTAAAAGGATTTTTTTTTAAGTCAAATTTTACTGATTAATTATTTTTTAGATGACAAATAAGATAAAAGACAAAAGCATTGTGTCAAGTGGGTTATTGTGCTATTAAATCACAGGGAAATCAAAATGATTACAATGGACATCTTTTTTCATTGTGTTTTGAGTTTCTACTTTATTTTGAAAGGCAGGTGAGGTTCTTTTGGCAATCGTAAAAATTCGCGATAATGAAGGTTTTGATCAGGCCTTTCGAAGATTTAAAAAATCTTGTGAAAAATCAGGTGTTTTATCTGAAGTTAAAAAACGTGAGCACTTTGAAAAACCGAGCATTAAGAAAAAAAAGAAGTCTATTGCTGCCCGTAAGCGTATGGCTAAAAAAATAAAGAAGAGTTACGCTGAATAATTCATGATCGATTTGAGTTCATTATCGAATCTAAAAAGATAAATAGTGGCTGTTGCAAGTTGACTGTTTTGCAGCAGCCACTAACTAATAAGTGACTGTCAAAAGACAGTCACTTATTAGTTAGTGGCTGTGAAATTATTAAAGTGGTGAGCATCAACCACTTTTTACGAATTAAGAGGTATTTTCAATATGGGCTTAAAAGATCAAATTTTAGCTGATGTTAAATTAGCCATGAAACAAAAAGAACAAGATAAATTAGGAGCTTTAAGATATTTACAGGCTGCTATTAAAAATAAAGAAATTGAATTAAGGCCGAATCAAATTACTGAGCAAGATGTTATGGCCGTTTTAAAAAAATTAGTTAAACAACATCGGGATTCTATTCAACAGTATCAAGCGGCAGGACGCCTTGACCTTGTTGAAAAAGAAAACAATGAATTACTTGTTGTTGAATGTTATCTTCCCAATCAAATGCCAAGAGATAAAATTGAGAAACTTGTTGGAGAGGTGATTGTTGAAATGGGAGCTTCGACCGTTAAAGATATGGGAAGAGTGATGAAAGAGGTTGTTGCTCGGAGTGCCGGCGCAGCAGATAACAAGACAATAAGTGAAATTGTTAAGTCAAAATTAAACACCTAGAAAAATGCAATCATAAATTTGAAGAGTCCTTTTTAAAGGAGAGTTGGTGAGGTTTTCTAGCCACTTTATTGAAAAAATTCAAGAATCCAGTGATATTGTAAATTTAATTTCACGATACACTGAATTGACGTTCAAAAGTGGACGTCATTGGGGGTGTTGCCCCTTTCCTGATCATAAAGAAAGTGTGGCCAGTTTTTCTATTATTCCTGAGAAGCAATTTTATTATTGTTTTGGATGTAAAAGACATGGCAATGTTTTTACTTTTCTTCAGGAATTTGAAGGAATGACTTTTGTTGAAGCGGTAGAAACGTTGGCTCGTCAAGCTTCAATTCCTCTTGAAACAGACGGTTCTGTTTTTCAAACAAAAAAGAAACAGCTTCTTCAGATTAACGGAATGGCTAAAGATTTTTACTTTAAGACACGAATTTCACAAGGACAAGATAACGGTGTTAAGACTTATTTGACTCAAAGGGGATTAAAAGAAGAAACTTTAGAGACATTTCAAGTTGGTTATGCTCCCAATCATTGGGATAAGCTGGTTAATCATTTAAAGAAAAAAAAGATTTCAGAAAAAGAAGCCCTTGAATTGGGTTTGATTAAAAAGCGTTTGTCGGGTTCTTCAGGTTTTTATGATGTTCTAAGAGACAGAGTGGTTTTTCCTATTTTATCTCCGTTAGGTGACACGTTAGGTTTTGGTGGGCGAGTTATAAACAATGAGGATATGCCAAAATATTTAAACAGTTCGGAGTCTGAAGTTTTTCATAAAAGTCGAGTTTTGTATGGCCTCCATGAAACCGCAAGGTATATTCGTTATGAAAATAAAGCGATTCTTGTTGAAGGCTATATGGATTTGTTGGTTTTGTATCAGCATGGAATAAAAAATGTGATAGCCACGCTTGGGACGGCTTTGACCAGTGATCATGCTCGTCTAATTAAAAAGTATACAGATAAAGTTTTAGTGCTTTTTGATGGAGATAAGGCCGGTCAAGAGGCAGCTCGAAAAAGTCTCCCTCTTTTATTGGAGAATGATTTATTGCCTCAGGGGCTTTGTTTGCCAGATGGACAAGATCCAGATGATTTTGTTAGACTTCGAGGAAAAGAGAAATTGTGTTCACTGATTGATCAAGCTCCAGAGCTTTTTTATCAGATTTTAGATCAACTTTTTTTGGGGTTTAAAGAGACGGCTTTTGAAAAAATTAAAATTGTTGAAGAAGTTGCTCTTACTCTATTGAGCATTAAGAGAAAAAGTTTATTTGTTATTTATTTTGATGAATTAAAAGAAAGATTAAAAGTTAAGGACTCTTGGCTTCGAATGGCTCTTCAAGAGGTAAAAAAGAAAAAAACAATTGAAATAAGTCCTCCATCGGTTTTTGAGCAAAAGTCTCGTGAATTGGAGCCAAGTCTAAAGAAATTTAAAATATCTGATGCACCCCGTGAAGAATTGACTCTTTTACAACTGTCGTTGATGAATTCTGAATTGTTTGAGAGTATTTTGAGTAAGGGGATTTATTGTTTAGTAAAACATCAGGGGATTGTTGATGTTTTTTCTTGGTTATTAGAGAAAAAACAAAATCATGTTCAAGGAGGGAGTGAAACATGGCATTCTTTACTCACTTCTTATGTTGATCAACCAAAGTTATTGTTAATGGATCCCGATTTAATGGGAAGGGTTGAAATTCAGAATACTGACAAAATTTTACAGGATTGTATAAAAAAACTACAGTGGCGAGAACAGCAAGAGAAAATGAAAGTTCTACAAAAACAAATGGTTGGCGGAAAATTGGATTCTGAAAAGTTGGAACAAATAATGAATATACAACGCGATAGGCTATCTATTTCTGAATCATTCGAAAAGTAGTGGCTGTTGCATAATAGTTTATAAAACAATTTAATAGGCAAAGGGCTTTTGATGGCAACAAAAAATCGGGAAAATGAAAAGTTAAAAAATGTAAAAATTCTTTCAGAAGCTGAGCAGAAAGAGTTGGTTTCATCCGAAATTAAGCGATTAGTTTCTATTTTTAAGGATAAGGGTGTTTTAACCATTGAAGAAATTAACGATCAGCTTCCACTTGAAATTCAATCCATTTCAGCTCTTGATTTCTTAATGCAATCATTAGAAGTCAGTGGCGTTAATGTTTCAGAAACATCTGAATCGGAACATGAAGACTCAGATAGTTTTTTAATGGATCCAGAAAAAGAAGCCGATGATGATTTGGATGATGAAGATCGGGCTGCAGATGAGGATCAAAAAGGAAATGATCCAGTTCGTCTTTATCTTCGTAAAATGGGTGGAGTGGCTTTGCTGACAAGAGATGGCGAAGTGGTTATTGCTCGTCGAATTGAAAAAGGAGAGCGCCAAATTGTTCGTGCTATTTTGCTTTCTCCAATCGGGACTGAAGAGATTATTAAACTTGGTGAACGATTGGATTCAGGACGAATTAAAATTAAGGCCATTTTTCGAGGTTTAGAAGACGAAGAAACTCAATATGATGAGAATGAATATATAGATAAAATTCATGAATTAATTGGTTTTGTTAAGGAGTATCAAGAAAAAGCAAGTATTTATTTTAATCAGTTAAGAAATGAAAATATTTCAAAAGAAGATAAGGCTTTGGCTCAACAAGAACTTGCAAAATTGGTTGATGGGTTGATGGGGGTTTTTGAATCAATCAACTTTAATCGAAGAACTATCGATCGAGTTATTATTAAATTTAAAAACTTAGTAGGACGCATGACGGAGTTGCGGAAACGAATCCGTGAGGCTGTCAAACATACTTTTGTAAAAGATTTTAATGAATTAAAAAGAAACCTTGAGTTGGCCGAATCCAGCGAAAAAGAAATGAATCGTCTCGTAAGAGAATCAAACCTAAGTTACAATCGTTATCGTTCCTATTATTTATCGGCAATTAATTCTGAACTGCGTATGAGTCGTTTAGATAAAGAAACTCATATGAATTTTACGTGGATTCGCGACACTTATACGGAGATTTGGAAAGGGGAACGAGAAGCTGATTTGGCCAAATCGGAATTAGTTGAAGCTAATCTTCGTCTTGTGGTTTCAATTGCTAAAAAATACACCAATCGAGGCCTGCAATTTTTGGATTTAATTCAAGAGGGCAATATTGGATTAATGAAAGCAGTTGATAAGTTTGAATATCGTCGAGGTTATAAGTTTTCGACTTATGCGACTTGGTGGATAAGGCAAGCCATCACTCGTGCTATTGCTGACCAAGCTCGAACGATTCGTATTCCTGTTCATATGATTGAAACAATTAATAAATTAGTGCGAACATCGCGTTCTTTGGTTCAAGAACTGGGACGCGAACCAACTCCAGAAGAAATTGCTGAAAAAATGGACTTGTCTGTTGATAAGGTGAGAAAAGTTCAAAAAATTTCTAAAGAACCCATTAGCTTGGAAACTCCTGTTGGTGAGGAAGATGATTCTCATTTAGGAGATTTTATAGAAGACAAAAAAGTAATTAATCCTCAAGAGGCGATTGTTAGCCTTAATTTGGCGGAGCAGACTCGGAGAGTTTTGTCTACTTTAACTCGAAGAGAAGAAAAAGTATTAAGAATGCGCTTTGGAATTGGAGAAGAGAGCGATCATACCTTGGAAGAAGTTGGACAAGATTTTAATGTCACTCGAGAGCGAATCAGACAAATTGAGGCCAAAGCATTAAGAAAGCTGCGTCATCCGAGTCGATCGGGTAAGCTTAAGACATTTATTGACAGTTAAGATATTTTGAGTAAAAGTTTATTTTATTTGTTTTTAGGGGGCTTAGCTTAGTTGGTTAAAGCATCCGGCTCATAACCGGAGGGTCCGGGGTTCGAGTCCCTGAGCCCCCATTAGTCTAACATTTTCTTGTACTAAAAATTTTGATTTGTGATGAACTTAAGCTGCTGTCTCTTCATAAATGTTGTTGCTATACAACAATACAAGGGTCATAATCTGCCCTAAAGAGGGTTTCAATTATAACCCCTTTTTTAAGACCTTCAATACTTAAATTTCGAGATTATTCAGTCACATTGTACAACCTTTAATAACATCGTTGTTTGTCAATGGTGACCATTTAGGGAAACACAGTGACAAAAATAGTCTTTGTTTAGAAGTTCATCGGGTGTTTAATTTGTTTTGGGCTGGTATGTTCTTTGCTCGTTTGTTTGTTGAGAAATGTTTTTTAATAAAATTCTAAAGAGGAACAAATAAGAGGAGAACATATGGGACGTGATAGAAAGATTTTAACAAAAATAGTATTTGCTTTTTTGGTCATTTTCTTGGCCACTCAAGTGTCTTCTGGTAAACAAGCACAAAGTCGATTTGTTGCTGAAATGAATGATGAAATTGATGATTTAATGGGAAACGTAAGAGTTGCCGAATCGATTAATCGCATGAACTCGACGGAATCTAGATTTCATTCAAGCGGATCGGGGTCTAAAAATAATGATGATCCGGTAGAACAACTGGCTGATTTTTCTCTATTTAATGATCATAAAAAGAATCGTTAAGTTTTTGTGATT
>CAYMLA010000123.1:0-7448 GCA_964390785.1 uncultured Bdellovibrionales bacterium
GCCACCAAATCCAAATCCTAACCCAGCTATCAATCTAACACTTATGTCGAGTTCTTATGCTGGTGATTGTGAAATGCTTATTACTCATCCTATCAAATTAGACTTACGTCCTTTCGTTAATCCAGACACAAACTATTTTCGTATTTTTGATGTTACAGGACACTTTTTAACAGAAGGATACGCCGATCCAGTAGGTCCAATTCCTCATCCTATCACAGTCGTTGATTTTTCAAATGTGCAAATCGAAGAGGGCTTTATTGTCGGAACTGCAACTTATTCCGGATGCCATCAAATTGGATTTAATCTTGTTACTAACTCAGATCCTCAACCTCCTCATTTCCCAACTGATCCTAGTGAAGATGACATCATTATTACTCAATCGTGCAACAACGATAGTGATAGTAGTAACGATAGCGATGATACAGTAAGCAATTGCCCAGCACCCTTAAGACTCACAATTGTTGCTGATTCTTTTGCCGGTCAATGCAAGATGATGATCTCTCATCCTATTCAATTGGATGTAAGACCCTTTCTGGTTAATCCACTTGAATTTGTTTTAGTTTATGATGAAAAAGGAAACTTTTTAACACAAGGATATGTTAATAATGATCCCACTCCAAAACCAACCTATACACAAGAGCTTCTCATCACAGGTATTATCATCGATCAATCGATGGAACTCCCTCCCATGCTTCAGCTCAATTTAAGAATTACAGCAATCATCGGAGATAATTCTTGTTTTGCCTCTAAATTAAGTTCTCTTGAACTCAAAAAAGTGGATCAAACTCATTATGCTCTTGTTGGTAAATATATTGATGATGGCCAACCTTGCCCTATGATTTATGCTCCTGTTTATCAAACACAAGACTTTTCATTAGATTTATCTTATTGGGAAAATCCTTTAGAAATTCTTCATCATAAACAATGGGATAAAACCTTTGTTTATCATTTTTATCCTGTTCCCTACCCCATTGAACTTTAAACTTCAATGAGTGGCTGTTTTTTAATAGAAAACATTTCAAAAAAACAAAAAGCCTGATCAACGCGATCAGGCTTTTTAATACCCCGTATCGGGTAGCTTCAGCTTATTGACTTCGTTGAGGGATGAGTTTTTGTGAAGGAACGGCATTGTCTGGTTTTTATACCGCTCATCGCCAATCGTTTCTTTGTTCCTAACAAACAAGCCAAAAAAGTCAACTCTTGACCAAATTCGATTACTTCATCACGTCTTCAATGTCCACGATTTCTTTAACCAGATCTGATGTTAAGTTTTTGCATCCCCGCTCTGTAACAAGAATGTCATCTTCGATTCGAACTCCAATGCCTCTCAACTCGGCAGGAGCTGAACTGTCATCTTCAGGAATATAAAGTCCCGGTTCAACTGTAAAAACCATTCCTGGCTCTAGAGGACGACTCTTCCCTTCAGTATAATACGAACCCACATCGTGAACATCGATACCCAGCCAATGCCCAATTCCATGAGGATAGTATTTTTTAAAATCACCATTTTCAATAATGTCCTCTTTAATCCCTGTGAAAAGACCAAGCTCCAACATCGCATCAGTCAAAAGATCAATCGCATTCTCTCTCAACGCCTGTAGAGTAACCCCCGGCCTGATCTGATCAATGATTGTTTTTTGAACATTCAAGACCGATTGGTAAACCGCTTTTTGTGGATTTGAAAAGCGCCCACTTACTGGGAACGTTCGCGTGATATCTCCAGAATAATATTCAAACGAGGCGCCCGCATCAATTAAGATAAGATCGCCATCTCGGCAAACGTCTTCATTAAATTCATAATGCAACGTTGTCGCATTATTCCCACTTGCCGCTATAAGATTATACGCATCAGATTTCGCCCCTTTCATCATCATTTGATGAAGCATCAAAGAATGAACTTGATGCTCGGTAACTCCGGGGCGAACAAACTTCATTGCTTCAACAAAAGCCTCTTCTGAAATTGCACAAGCCTGCTCAAGCATGCGAATCTCATAGGCTGATTTGAAAAGCCTCATTTCATCCAAAATTTCATTTGAATCAAAAATAGGTAACAATGATTTTCCTGAACGCTCTTGATTCCAAACCGCTTTTTGTATCACTTGGCCAATAACACGATCCTGCTCTGGGTTTTTAAAAAGAGAATAATAAACACGCGTACAATCTTTTAAAAGTTCGGGCAATTTTTCCATGACGTCATTAAGACAATATCCTTTATCAATTCCAAATTGAGTCTCCACTCCCTCTATTCCATACCTAAAACCGTCCCATGTTTCTCTAAGGCGATCTTTAGGATGAACAAAAAAAATAGTTTCGGGAGTTTGCCCCGGACGAAAAACAAAAATAGCATCCGGCTCATCAAATCCTGATAAATAATAAACATTAGAATCTGGTCTAAAAAAATAACTTGTGTCTTTGCTCTTTATCTTTTTAGAAGGCGAGCACAAAATCATTGCACTTCCTTCTGGCAGTTGAGAACGCAACCTTTTTCTTCTTTCAACACATTCTTTAAATTCAATCGTTGGTTTTCTCATTTCACTCAACTCCTTATTTTACAGTCCATACTTACTTTTTAACTCCATAACAAAGCGTGACCCAACTTCTTTGCCCTGAATCACCAAATCTCTTCGCGCTTCAAAATCAATAAGGCCATCATTTCGGGTGTACATCCCCCAAAGTTCATCAACAAACACTCTTTGTTTTTTAAGCAATTCACGACCAAGCATCCAAATCAATTGAGACTTATATTCATCCTCGATCCGATCACGATCGAAAAACACACCCTGTTCAATGACATTAACAAAAACAATCAAATTTGCGCCTTTTGAACGCAGCCACTCTGCCGATTCTTTTAAAGCAAAAGCTCCTGCAACCTCTCCTTTATGACTCATAAAATAAGGCGGAAAAGAAACGCATTTTTTAACAGCATTGGCTAACGACCCTCGTTCAATCCATTTCACTTTCTCATGTCTTATGTTAATGATTGGACAGCCAAAAATAATTTTATTATCGCTCATTTTTTTGTTTTTTGTAGTCTCTTCAAAAAACTCATCCAATCGTTCAACTGAAGTCGCACGAATTGATGAAGACAAAAGCCCTTTTTGGGGCAACAACTCTTCTTTGAGCTTAAACATTTGCCATTCCACATCGTTCACTTGTCCTTGATGGGCATAAATTCCAGCCACCATTGCCCCCCACTCAAGACCAACAAGGGCATGAATTGAAATGTTAGCCTCCTCAAGCGCATGGAGAACTCCTATTTGAGCAAAGGACTTTAATGAGCCCGGCCCTAAAATAAGTCCTAATTTAATGTCCGATTGAGGCAAGATCGCTTGCAATTGATTTTTTTGAGCTGTTGCAACATCAAGCACCTCTGTTTCTACTTTTGTTTTTTGCTCCTCTTCAACAGGCGAATCTTGACTCGCTCTAACCGAAGAAGAGCGCTGCAAATGATCAATTGCACATCCTAAAAAGAAAAAACAAAGCAACGCCAATATTCCTAAATAAGAAAAAATAATTTTTATCTTTTTTGAAGCCATATAAAAAACTCCTGATTTCCTTCTTTTCCTAATCGTTCAGATGAAAAATAATCCATCACCTTTAACTTAAGTGAATCACTTAATTCAATAAAATCCTTTTGAATTTGTCTATACAAAGAGGGATCTTTGACTACGCCACTTTTGTTTAGTTTTGCCGCCCCAACTTCAAATTGTGGTTTTACAAGAGCTAAAATGGTTTTTTCTGGCTTTAACCAAAGAGGTAAAACCGGAAGTACTTTTTTTAAGCTTATAAACGAAACATCCACCACAATAAAATCAAAACGATTAAAATCATACTTTTTTGAAAAGTCACTTGATTCCAATTGACAAACATGAATCCCTTCAAAAAAATCGATTTTTTCATTCTCTTTTAATTCATCTGCAAGCTGCTTATGACCAACGTCAATACCAACAACTTTACCTGCCCCTCTTTGAAGCAAACAATCCGTAAACCCCCCAGTGGATTGTCCAACATCAAGAACCAAAAAATCTTCAATACAAATCTTAATTTTTTCTAATGCTTTTTCAAGCTTCATTCCTGAGCGAGACACAAACTCCTGATTCTGAACACGAACGTGTTGAGTTTCTTCATTTTTTAAAAAAAACGAGGGCTTATCAACAAGCTCCCAATGACCTTTGCTATAATACTGAACGCATCCAGACTTTATCAATTCAATAGCGCGACTCCGAGAACGAACAAACCCTTGTTCAAAAAGCCATTTATCAATCCTTAATTCTTTATTACCTTTGTCGCTGTTCATTAAAATCAACCATCTGCATTAAAAACAATGCCCTCTCCCCCCAATCTTGAATTTGATTGCGAGCCGATTGAGATCGAGAAGAGCGCTCTTTTATCGTTTCTTCAATTCCAATAACCTGTGGAAAACTCCCTTGCTCTGGATTTTGAGAGTCAAAATCCAGAATATCATCCGTGAGCTGAAAAGCAATGCCTAAATCCAATGCATAACGATTGATTTGATTTTTTTGTTTTTCATCCGCGCCAGAAGCAATCGCCCCCCCAAGAGCGGCAGCCTGAATTAAACGAGCTGTTTTTAATTCATGAAGTCGTATCAATTGTGGATAAGTCTGTGGAGGCTCGGGATACAAATCAATGGCTTGTCCTCCAACCATTCCACGATAACCACTTGAATAAGAAACAAGCGAAACCAACTCACTTAAAATATCTTTTGAATAATGATTTGCAATTAATAAAAAACTCTCTGTTAACAAAGCATCTCCAGCCAGAAGAGCTGTGGCTTCACCAAATTGGATATGATTTGTCGGACGTCCTCGCCTAAAATCATCATTGTCCATTGCGGGCAAATCATCATGAATCAATGAATAGGTATGAATAAACTCAATCGCAACAGCAAAAGGAATTCCAAAAGAAAAAGACTTTGGATTGATCATTTCAGCAACGGCCAATGACAACACGGGACGAAATCGTTTTCCCCCTGACATTAAAGAATACGCCATGGCATCACCCAATTGATCGATTCCCTTTTCATCACTGCCACGGTAGTTTTTAACAAGCTCTTCGAGAAAGGCCTCTATTCTTTGAGCGTATTTTTGATATTGGCGATCAAATGAAGCCTGATCAAGACTCACTGACAAACTCTTCTGTCATTGGTTCGCCCTTTTCGTTCACCCCGAGCAAAACCTTTACTTTTTGTTCTGCGGACTGAAGACTCTCATTACACTGTTTGGTCAAAGACACTCCCTCTTCAAAAAGCTTCAAGGACTCCTCTAGAGTCAGCTCTCCTTTTTCCATTTTTTGAACAATCTCTTCCAGTCGACTCATTTTTTTTTCAAAATTCATATTTTCCTCTTTGATTGAGTTTCTGTAACCTTAACAAGAAGCGCACCCTTAGATAAGGTCACCTCCAGCGAATCATTAACTTTAACCTGATCCAACGATTTAATCACTTCTCCTTGACGACGCACAATCGAATATCCACGATCCACCACTTTTAAAGGGCTAAACGAATCAAGCAATAACATAAAATGCTTTAGGGCATTTTTTTTACTGACTAACACATTATGAAATCCCAACTTCAGTTGATGATTTTTCTCATAAACTCTCTTTTTAATTTCTATTAATTTTTTTTGAGGATCAATTAAACGACAACGCAAGGCCTCTATTTTTTGTTTATTTCTGTTTAAATTTTGATTTAAAACATAAATCAAACGTTGACGTTTTTCATCCACTCGTAATAACAAGTCTTGAATTTTTTTTTGGGGATCAGCCAATCTCTTCATTAAAGAGTCCACTCGTTGAATTCGCAAATTGATTTGTTGATTCCATGTTGACAAAAGCTGTTGAGAAAACCACCTGATTTTTTCCATGACTTCTGTGGTGTTTTTTACCACCAATTCCGCTGCCGCAGAAGGAGTCGGAGCTCTTAAATCAGCCACAAAATCAGCAATCGTAAAATCAACTTCATGCCCAATAGCGCTAATAATCGGTTTAGAGCAATCCGCGATTTGTCTCGCCACAACTTCTTCATTAAAAGGCCAAAGATCTTCTATTGAACCTCCGCCTCGACTTAAAATAACCACATCAATTGAATCCATCCGTTCAATCAATTTTAGACTTTCAACAATCTGTTTGGCCGCGCCCTCACCTTGTACAAGTGTCGGTACAATTGTGATTTGACACGACCGAAATCGTCGACCTATCACATTTAAAATGTCACGAACCGCCGCCCCTGTTTTTGATGTAACAATAGCAATGTGTTGAGGAAACTCTGGAATTGTTTTTTTTCTATCTTGATCAAACAAACCTTCAGATTTTAATTTTTCTTTCAGTTGTTCAAACGCTTTTTGCAAAGCCCCAAGGCCAACAGGCTCCATTTGTTCACAATAAATTTGATATGAGCCTCGTGGCTCATAAACAGAAACTCGTCCTCGAACCATCACCTCTAATCCATCTTCTAAACGAAACTTTAAGTGGCGATTATTTCCCTTAAACATAATAGCATTAATTTGAGACTGCTTATCTTTGAGATTAAAATAAAAATGACCTGACCCATGCGCCTTAAAATTAGAGATTTCTCCTTGAACCCAAACAACAGAAAACTGATCTTCAAATAAAGATTTAATTTGTTGAGTTAGCTCTGTTACAGATAACGCCCGTCTCTGTTGATCAGACTGTGTATTTTCATGAGCATAAGTGAATAAATCAGACATAAGCGAAAATTAACGGCTCAAGGGATTTGAGTCAATTTAATTCAACCACATCTGTTGCAAACTCCAAAGCCCACCAATAAAAAGACAAATCCAACTCAATATGCGATGAGCCATGATATTGTTATAGAGGTAGGGCGGGCATTTTTTTTGAATCAACTCTATCCAATGCGGTTGACTGTGAATGAATGCAACAATCAAACCATAAAAAAACACAAAGAATGGAAAATAAAAGTCAAGTAAAACAAGGTCCATCATTTATATTCTTCGGTCTAAACGACTAAAAGTTTTACACGACTAAAGAGATATTTTTAAAAATTCTTCACTCTCAAACGCTTATCGTTGACGAATTTCAAACAAACTGGTAGTCTTACATTATGGGTTCGTAATGGCAATAAAACGCTCGCGAAAATAACCCGACAAGGAATAAAATAGGGGACTGTCCCTGGCGATGGTGAGCAAGCTCAGTTGCTTAAAATTAAGCAAAGTCTGAGAAGCCTAAAGTTGCTATCATGGTCACCCACTTTAATAAACCTGGGTTATGTTTCTGAGCACGCCATATGAACCTTATTTTTGTCTCGTATGGCTGCTGTAAAATAAATCATTTTGCAGCAGCCTCTTTTTATCAGGTTATCAGTTTATCAGTTTATCAATTCAATTATCCTAATTAATTAGTGGCTGTTGCAAAATAGTCAAATTTGAGGCGCGCGAGTTCAAATCGAACGA
>CAYMLA010000124.1:0-7416 GCA_964390785.1 uncultured Bdellovibrionales bacterium
TGCTTAAAAAAACGAGATTTGGGAGTCTTATAGTATAATGGAAGATGGATATTTAGGTTTTTCTATTACCAATCTTGATAATCCTGAAGACGAATTTTCCTGTTTAAGCTATTGGGGAAATTGTGGAGCTCGCGCCAATATGTATACACAATTCCCTGTTAAATGGTAAAGCCTTCCGTACGTCCATTAAAATAACTGCACCCACATCTCTTAATCAATATTTGAAGGATGATTTCTTTAGCCCGCCTATTGGCTCCTGCGGGGTGGCGAGAAATCTTTCTTCTTGTAAAAAAAAGAACACTTTTACAAATCAGTGAGGTTAAAGTTACAACAAATAAAAAAACCAAACCGGTAACAAGTGGGTCAACTGAAATTAAATAAAATTCACTTCCGTCGCTGGCAATGCTCTTCGGTTAAGAGAAAATGGTATTTTCTTTCCGTTCAAAAAAAAGGTTCTGCTACAGCGAAATTTGGCATTTACACCCATGAAATTAAGTGGTAACCTGTGAATATCATGGATAAGAAAAGAGTGTACTTAAATAAAATCAATAACTTACTAGAAATGTTCCCTGTTGTTGCTGTTTTAGGCCCACGACAGTCCGGAAAATCAACTTTTGTAAAACAAGCAGCACCTGATTGGAAATACTACGACTTGGAGAGCCCAAGCGACTATAACTTGATTACAAACGATCTCGAATCCTTTTTCGAACTCAATAAGGATCGGGTCATAATCGATGAAGCCCAACAGTACCCCGATCTGTTTAAAGTGATGCGAGTCGCAGTCGATTCCAATCGAAAGAAAAAAGGCAGATATATTGTCACAGGGTCAAGCTCTCCCGATATCGTCAAAGGTTTAACGGAGAGTTTGGCTGGACGAATTGCCACAATTGAAATGGCTCCGTTCAAGGCAAGTGAGCTTTATAGCAAAAAGCTTAGTCCCTTTTATGAAATTCTCGTAACCAAACCAGGAGATGGCCGCTCCCTTTTAGAGATGAAAAAAAACTTTTCCTTAAAAGAGTTTATGTCAACTTGGTACTTGGGTGGATTTCCCGAACCACTTATTGAAAGCTCTAAGAATCCTTTGTTTTATGAACAATGGATGGAAAACTACATTGACAACTACGTAAAAAGAGATATTCGAAATCTCTTTCCAAAACTAAACATCCATAACTTTCGTCGCTTTCTGACTTTACTGGCTCAGTTTTCAGGACATCAGCTTAATATTAGTGAAATGGGACGTTCACTTGAAATCAGCGCAACAACTGTAAAAGATTATCTCGACATAATTCATCAAACATTTCTCTGGCGAAACTTGAAGCCCTTTGAGAAAAATCAACTCAAGAAAGTACAAAAATCTGATAGAGGGTTTTTTCGAGATCCTGGAATCCATCATTTCCTTCTTAAAATTAAATCACTTGATGATTTACTTTTGCACCCTGTTGCTGGACATTCATTTGAAAGTTTTGTTACTGAGGAGATCATCCGTGGTTTTAATTCCACCATGGTGACACAAACTGAATTCACTTATTATAGAACGATTGACAAATCTGAAGTAGATCTTGTTATCGATGGCCCCTTTGGATTAATTCCAATTGAAATAAAGTTAGGATCTTCAGTGCAAAAGAAAAAGCTAAAAGGTTTGCAAAACTTTATAAGCGACATGAACTTAAAACTTGGCTTGCTCATCAATAATGCATCAAAAATTGAGCAACTCACTGAAAATATCATTCAAGTGCCTGTCAATTTCCTCTAGTAAGACGACACACTCGGTCCAATTTTTTGCGCTCGCTTGGCCTACAACTAATGTCCCAGCATGGATGTGATACCCAAAGCGATTGAGTTTGCACGGAGGCGCGAGGAGGAAGCTGTATGAGTAATACCGCGACGACGAAGCAACGAACGTGCAGACTCAAGCGCTTTGGGTATAAAACCTGAAATTATCTTCCTGGATTGTAAGTGTTAAAGGTATAATCACTCAGTGGAACAACTTGAATGTCTTTAGAGTATTCATCACGTAGAATACTTTCAATAGCCATTAATGTTCCTGTGGTCGAACTTGGGCAAGTTCCACAGGCTCCCTCATACTGAATTGTAAGCACATTATCTTCATAAGAAATTAGTTCAATATCACCGCCATCTCCCTGTAGATACTGACGAACATGTTGGTCTAAAATTTTATCAATTTTTTCAAGCTCCCCTGACAACTGTTTTTTAGGAGTTAAAATATTTGTTTTAGCAACATAAGACGGATCATGGGACAGAATTCGCGTTTTAATAACAGAAATTATTTGTTCACGCAATTGATCAAAATCAAAACCAATTTCATGGGTCACTGTAATAAAATTCTTAAACATATGAACTTGCTTAACACCTGAAACTTGAAACAATGATCGCGCTAAAAGCAAATCATCCGCCTCTTCATGGGAAGCAAAAGTCACCTTGCCTTCGTTTAAAACAGGAACATTCATTACAAATTTCCAAGCACGCGGATTAGGTGTTGCTTGCACTCGAACTAAAATGTCTTCGCTCGAATATAACACTAAAAAAACTCCTTCACTTTTTCTATTGATTGACATAAATAATCAATTTCTTCTTTTGTATTATAAAATGAAAACGATGCCCTCACAACACCAGAAACACCAAGCTTATCCCACAAAGGCTGATTACAAAGATGCCCCGTTCGAACAGCAATAGACTGCTTATCTAACAAACTTCCCATATCAGACGGGTGAATCCCTTCAATTAAAAAAGAAACAATTGTTGCTTTATGTGAGGCTGATCCATATATTTTCAATCCTGAAATAGCATTTAACTTTTTTTGAGCATACTCTAAAATTTCATGCTCAAATTGCAAAATAGAATCCCATCCAATTTGATGAACAAAATTCATTGCACGCCCAAGGCCAACAGCGCCAACAACATGAGGAGTTCCCGCTTCAAACTTAAATGGCAGATCATTATACGTTGTTTTGTTAAAACTCACTCGCTCAATCATGCTTCCCCCACCTTGATAGGGAGGCATTTGATCCAACAATTCTTCTCGACCATAAAGCACGCCAATCCCATAGGGAGCAAACAGCTTATGCCCAGAAAAAACAAAGAAGTCACATCCTAATTTTTGAACATCAATAGGCTGATGACAGACACTTTGCGCACCATCAATCAAAACTTTAGCACCAAAGCAATGAGCTTTTTTTGAAATCTGTTCGACATCATTAATCGTCCCCAAAGTATTCGAACATTGAGTCAAGGCAATAAAGGCTGTTTTTTCGTTTAACAACTGATCAAAAACATCTAAATCCAATTCGCCAGATGAGGTCACAGGAATCACACGAATTGAAAGATTTCGTTTTTGAGATAAAATTTGCCAAGGGACAATATTTGAATGATGCTCCATTTCGGATAAAATAATTTCATCCCCTTCTTGAATAAAATTCTCCCCCCAACTTGAAGCCACCAAATTAATGGCCTCTGTTGTTCCTTTTACAAAAACAATTTCAGAAGATTTTTTTGCATTAATAAAAGATCGAACTTGATCACGAGCCTCTTCAAATTCAACTGTTGCTTGATCGCTCAGATAGTGCGCTCCCCGATGCACATTGGAGACTTTTTGACTATAAAACTGCTCAATAAAATCTATAACCTCTTTCGGCTTAAGAGATGTCGCTGCATGATCTAAATAGATAATGTTTCGATCATAAACTTTCGTTTCTAACTCTGGAAATTTTTTTCGAATTTCCTCAACTGATAATGAATTTGGGATATTAGACAACGTCTTCTCCTCCCTTCAAAAACCTTTTAAAATGATCTACAATCATCAGTTGTAAGCGTCGCTTTATATCAGGATTTTCAATATAATCAAAAATTTCACCCACAAATCCAAAAGAAAGCATCTCAACCGCTTGTGCCCGATTAATTCCCCTACTTAAAAGATAAAAAATTTCCTCTTCATTAATTTGACCAATTGCCGATCCATGAGTGGCCTTAACATCATCGGCAAAAATTTCAAGATTGGGTTTGGAATTTACTTCAGCAAATCGACTTAAAAGAAGATTTTTATTCAACTGTTGAGATTCTGATTTTTGTGCCTTTGGCGCAATGTAAATACACCCATCAAAAACAGCACGAGCAGAATCATTTAAAATTCCTTTATAAAGTTGAAAACTCTTGCAATGTGGACTCAAATGTCGAATTTGTGTGTGATGATCACAATGTCTTTTTCCATCAACCAAATAAAACCCATTTAATTGAACTTCAGCACCAGGTTCCACCAAATCAACATTAAAATCATGTCTAGACAAACTTGAACCTAAGCTTAAAACGGTTGACTGATAAAAACTATTTTTCTTTTGAACAACTTTGGTCAAACCAATAAAGTGACTCAATTCATTCTCTTGCTGAACTTGAACATGTTTTAACTTCGAATTATCCTCAAGAACTCCATAAGTCACAGGACTAACAAAAGCCGATTGATCACCACAATACTGTTCAATGATTTGAGCCTCGCTTCCCTGATCCATTTGAAAAAAAACTCGAAATGGAAAATACATTTGCTTTGAGTTATTTTTCCCGACTTGAACATTTATAAAATAAATGGGAGTTGAAATGACCTGATTTTTCTTGAAATGAAAGAAAATCCCATTTGAAAATAACGCTTGATTTAAGGCCTCAAAATAAGTCATTTCAGAATGAACAGCTTGAACTTTTTTAAGCAAATCAAAACTTTTACTTATGTTTTGTTTAACCTCTGAAACCTCTTCACCCCATTTTAACTCACCCAAATGAGACCACTGTTGTTTAAACTTGCCATTGACAAAGACTAAACGAATAAATTGATCGCCTGTACAGCTTAAAACTCTTTCTCGAATCAATCGATCATCTGATTGATCTTCATCTTGATTTTTCAATTGAAAATCAAGATCCAATTCCTCTAAAGTTTTTAATGACGTGTATTTCCACTTCTCTTGTTTAACTGATGGAAAACTAATGTTTTCCATCTGATTCCAAGCAAGAGTATTCCATTCTTCAATACGATCAGAACTGGCGATTTTTAATTGATTCAAATCTCCCGACAATTTCACGAAAACCTCTTACTCGTTATCCAGTCATAGCCTTCTTTTTCTAATCGAAGAGCTAAATCTTTGTCTCCTGTCTCAACAATTTTACCGTCAGAAAGCACATGAACAAAATCGGGTTGAATATACTCAAGCAACCGTTGATAATGAGTAATCAAAACAATCGCATTCTCATTATTTCTAAAGTGATTTACTCCTTGAGAGACCAACTTAAGAGCATCAATGTCTAACCCCGAATCTGTTTCATCTAAAAATGACAATCGAGGAGATAATACAGCCATTTGAAGAATTTCGTTTCGTTTTTTTTCTCCTCCTGAAAAACCAACATTAACTGAGCGATTTAAAAAAGCTTCTTTTATACTGAGCCTATCTAACTTTTCTTTTACAAATTCCCTAAACTCTCTTTCTCCTAACTCTTCAACCCCTTGATGCTTACAAATTGAATTGTAGGCCAAATGTAGAAACCGAAAATTTTCTACCCCTGGAATTTCAACCGGATATTGAAACGCCATATATATCCCTTCGCGTGCGCGCACATCTGGCTCAAGCGAGAGTAAATCAACACTTTCAAAATTGATTTCATATAAAACTTTTCCTTCAGTCACTTTATAACTTGGATGTCCAGCAATCACTTTTGATAAAGTGCTTTTCCCTGAACCATTAGGACCCATAATCGCATGAACTTCACCTGACTTCACTTCCATATCAAGGCCTTTTAACACTTCTAACCCATCAATCTCAACATGAAGATTTTCTATCTTTAACATAATTAAATTACCCCACACTATTTTCTAATTTCATTTCTATCAACTTTACTGCTTCAACAGAAAACTCTAACGGTAACTCCTTAAAAACTTCACTGCAAAACCCATTCACAATTAAAGAGATGGCTGATTCCAAATCAATCCCCCTTGAAAGCAAGTAAAACAATTGATCTTCACTTAATCGAGAAGTTGATGCTTCATGTTCCAAAATGGCTGAATTATTCTTTACTTCAATGTAGGGATAAGTAATTGCACTGCATTGATCACCAACAAGCATCGAATCACACTGAGAGTAATTTCTCGCATTATGTGCCGATGGAAGCACTTTAACTAAACCTCTATAAACATTTTCTGACTGATCCGTCGAAATACCTTTTGACACAATAGTACTTTTTGTGTTTTTTCCAATATGAATCATTTTTGTTCCTGTATCGGCTTGCATTTTATCGTGAGTTAAGGCCACAGAATAAAACTTTCCCTCAGAATAATCCCCTTGCAATATACAACTGGGATATTTCCAAGTGATGGCTGACCCCGCTTCAACTTGAGTCCAAGATATTTTAGCATTCTCTAAGCATTTTCCTCGTTTGGTTACAAAATTATAAATGCCTCCTCGCCCTTGTTTATCACCTGAATACCAATTTTGAACGGTTGAATAACGAATTTCAGCATTCTTTAAAGCAATCAACTCGACAACAGCAGCATGAAGCTGATTCTCATCTCTCATAGGAGCCGTGCAACCCTCAAGATAATTCACATAACTTCCCTCATCGGCAATAACAAGTGTTCTCTCAAACTGCCCCGTATCCTTAGCATTAATTCGAAAATACGTTGATAAATCAATTGGACAACGAACACCCTTAGGCACATAACAAAAAGATCCATCTGTAAATACTGCAGAATTTAAAGCCGCAAAATAATTATCACTATAGGGCACAACAGTAGACAAATATTTTTTTACTAACTCTGGATGTTTTTCAATGGCTTCATAGATAGAACAAAAAATAACACCAACCTCTTCCAAAGTCTCTTGATGGGTCGTTCCCAAAGAAACACTATCAAACACAGTGTCTACAGCCACGCCGGAAATTCTTTTTTGTTCTCCAAGAGGAATGCCAAGACGTTCAAATGTTTTAATCAACTCAGGATCGAGCTCATCTAATGATTGCGGACCTGACTTCACTGATTGCGGGGCAGAATAATACTTAATCTCTTGAAAATCAATTCGAGGATAGTTGACTCTTGACCATTTGGGTTCTTTCATTTTCAGCCAATGACGATAAGCCTTTAGACGAAATTCAAGCATAAACGAAGGTTCATTTTTTTTATGAGAAATCAATTCAATCATACTCTCATTAAGACCCTTTGGAACCTCGTCGACATCAATTTCTGTGCTAAAACCATACTTATAACTGCGTTCTTTTAACACATCCGACGTTGTTTTTGCCATAAGCTCTTACCTCGTATAATTGTGGCTATTGCAAAACAGCCTATATAGTGGCTGTTTCGCAACAAGCACTATATAGTGGCTGCTGCAAAACAGCCAACTTTTTCGTTGGCTTCGCTCAAATCTCACT
>CAYMLA010000125.1:0-7364 GCA_964390785.1 uncultured Bdellovibrionales bacterium
ATTTGACTGATGAATCAAAGAAATTAAATCTTTCATTTCACCACACTCCTTTTTGCCCTCGGCCAATTAATTCAAGTTCCGATGTTGATATTCCTTTTCCATCTTGATAACGAACAACTAAATGAGCTTGATGATACCCGAGATGATAAGGACGAAAGCGAATTGTTAACGAACAATGATTTTGAGCTTCAATGACGCCTTTACAGCTTGAATGATGAATAAGCTCAAAAGCTGATCCTCCTTTAATTTCGATCGACAAAATCTTTCCTGATGTTTCCCCAAAATTAGTCAACGCAAATTGTTTATCTTTAAATGTCTTAAGTGTTGTTGGCTCAAAAAGATATTTCAAATAACCTGTTGATAATACCGCTGGCTCTAAAACATGGGCAAAAATTTTAACACTATGACTAATAAATTCTTTTCCATTATAATACTCTATGATCAATTCATCTTTGAAAAATCCCTCTTCAAAACTTTGAAACTCAATTGAAATCCAACACCGTTTTCCCAAAGGCAAAGACTCACCGCAGAGTTCAAAGCTCTCTGAATCTTGAACAATATTAAATTTACCAAATTCCAATTGATAACGAATATCAGAAGCCAAATGCGCTCCTTCATTGCTCACCTCTAACCAACGATTTCCAACTTCACCTGACTTTAGGGGGTCAAAGTGAATTTCATTAACAATCTTTAAATCCGCCTCTGTCAAGATTTCCCATTCATAACTGATTATCGCAGGATCTCCATCTTGCTTGTAAACACGTACATGAAATTGATAAACTCCTTCACTTAACTCATGATACTCAATGGGGCTTTTACAATTTTCAAAAGAATGATTATTCACAGGCCCATCCAATCGACATTCAAAATTCTCTATTCCATTGACTGAATCTTTCACTTCAAAAGAAAAGTAAGCGTTAGAATCAAATGTTGTTTTATCTGGAAATACTAAAAATTGAATTTGTGGATTTATCGAATCGACTTTTTTATTAGGTGGAACAGGAGTTTTCTTCGCCATTTGAAAACTAGAAATATGATCACAAGACAAAAAAACAAAAACCGAAAGTATTATAATCAAACGCATTGTTCCTCCTGAACAAGATTCTAAAGATCTTCATGACCTCAATTAAAGACTATCACAAATAAAAACAAATGTGCACCATAAGACTCGTTGTATCAAAATCTTGTCTAATTGCAGTAACTCTTAACAATTTTATTCATTGTATGGCAGACTGTTTCCTTTATAACGAGTGGCTGCTGGAAAATAGCCAAACTAATACTTTCACTCAGGTTAACATATGGAACAAACTCCCGTGTTAAAGGTTGAAGATTTAGAAACAACATTTTTTACCAAACTTGGTCCAGTTAAAGCCGTTAACTCTGTGTCTTACTTTATTCAACCAAAAGAAACTCTTGGCATTGTTGGAGAAAGTGGCTGTGGGAAATCTGTGACCTCCCTATCGGTTATGCAACTTCTTGATCATCCTGGAAAAATCACTCAAGGCTCAATTTATTTAAATAATTTAAATCTTCTAGAGCTAAATGAAAAAGAAATGCAAAAAATTCGAGGCAATCACATTGCAATGATTTTTCAAGAACCCATGACAGCCCTTAATCCTGTTTTAACGATTGGAAAACAAATTGACGAGCAAATTCTTCAACATCAAAAAATTTCAATTTACGAAGCAAAAGAAAAAACGATCGAATTTCTTCATCTTGTCGGAATTGCCTCTCCTCAAAGTCGCTATTCAAGTTACCCTCATCAACTTTCTGGTGGAATGCGACAAAGGGCTATGATTGCCATGGCTCTAAGTTGCCAACCCGACTTACTTATTGCTGATGAACCAACAACCGCATTAGATGTCACCATTCAAGCTCAAATTTTAAAACTCATTCAAGAATTACAAGAACAATTTAATATGTCTGTTCAATTCATCACCCATGATCTGGCCGTTATATCAGAAATTGCTAACCGAGTCCTCGTCATGTATGCCGGTCACCTTTGTGAATCTGGCCCGACAAACACACTGTTTTCACATCCCGCTCATCCCTATACAAAAGCTTTGATTTATTCCATTCCAAAAATTGGACGTTCTCTTCAGAGGCTTCCCACCATTGAAGGAACAGTCCCTACATTATTTGAACTTCCACCTGGATGTCCCTTTCAAAATCGTTGCTCTTTGTCCAGCTCCATTTGCCAGACTCGGCCAAAAACAGAACTCGTCCAATCCAATCACTTTGTTGCTTGTCATCATTGGCAAAGCTCTTTAGAGGATAAAAAACAATGATTTTAGATTCTACTCATACCCTTTTATCTGCTCAAGGAATAAAGAAGTTTTTCCCAATGAAAACCCCTTTTTTTTCACATAAAAAATTATTTCTTAAAGCTGTTGATGGAGTTGATCTCCATATTCAAAAAGGAGAGTCGCTGGGTATTGTTGGAGAAAGCGGATGTGGGAAATCAACTCTTGGCCGTTGCATTATTCGTCTTTACGAGCCGACTGCGGGTTCAATTCATTTTATGGGGCAAGACTTTCTGTCCTTAAAAAATAATTCGCTTCGTCAAGCAAGACAGAATATGCAAATGATATTTCAAGATCCTTATGCCTCACTAGATCCTCGAATGACTGTTTCACAAATCATTGAACAATCATTTAAAATCCATGGCTTATTTAATAAACAAGAAAGAAAACACCGAGTCCAGCAACTCTTAGAACAAGTTGGCTTAGATAATGCCTATGTTAATCGCTATCCTCATGAATTTTCTGGAGGCCAAAGACAAAGAATTTCGCTTGCTCGAGCTCTTAGCTTAAACCCCTCTCTTATCATTGCAGACGAACCTGTTAGCGCTTTGGATGTTTCGATACAAGCTCAAATTTTAAATCTGATGAAAGACCTTCAAAAGGAATTCAATTTAACTTATTTATTTATTTCTCATGATCTCTCCGTTGTTGAACACTTCTGCAATCGAATTGCCGTTATGTATCTAGGAAAAATTGTTGAACTTGCTTCTCGAAAAGATTTATTTTGTCACCCCAAACACCCATACACTCAGGCTCTCCTAGAGGCCATTCCTCAATTTAACAAAAAAAAAGAAAAAAGCCGAAAAACACTTCAAGGAGAAGTGCCAAGCCCCCTTTCTCCCCCTTCAGGGTGTGCTTTTCATCCTCGATGTCCCCATGCCATGAACGACTGTAAATACAAAGTGCCACAACTCAAATCAGAACCCACTGCTCAAGGCGAGCATCATGTTGCTTGTCTGCTTTACCGAAACAAACTGGAGGATCAATGATTTTAAAAAATTTAAAAAATTGTTTTTTATTTAATTTCTATTTTACTACTGTCTTTTTTTTAGCCTTCCAGCCTCTCACTTCTCAATTAAAAGCCGATGAAAACAAAAATGAACTAAAAATTGGCATTTCTCAGGAATTTGAAAATCTTAATCCATTAATTATGACGATGCTTGCAACCACTTATATTTATAAAATGGTTGGGCGAAATTTAATTACTTTGGATGCCGATGGAGTTTACGTCCCCCAACTCATCACGCAGATTCCAACAATCCAAAATGGACTTGCTCAGTTCATTAAAGTTGATGGAATCAAAACAATCAAAGCTCTTTGGGAAATCAAACAAAATGCAAAATGGGGAGACGCAACAGATGTCACATGCAAAGACATTTGGTTTTCTTGGCAAGTTGGACTCAATCCCAATGTCTCTATTGGAGAAAAAGAAAATTACACAATGATCAAATCCATTGATTATAAAAAAAATGAACCAAAAAAATGTTATTTTACTTATCAAAAAGCGCGCTGGGATTTCAATCGTCCTGCCACTTTTTATATTGTCCCTGCTCACTTAGAAGAACCCATTTTCAAAAAACATTCTAAGCAAAAAGAAGGCTATGAAAAACATTCGAATTACACCACCAATCCTACTCATGCAGGACTCTATAATGGACCCTATAAAATTACAGAACTCAAATTGAGCAGTCATATTATCGTTGAACCCAACCCCCATTTTTATGGAACAGCTCCAAAAATTAAAAAAATCATTATTAAACTTATTCCTAATACGAGCACTCTAGAAGCCAATTTAAGATCTGGAACCATTGATATGATCAGTGTCCTTGGCTTGTCTTTTGATCAAGCCTTGGCCTTTGATAAAAAAGTAAAATCAACAAATCTTCCTTACACGGTTCATTTTGTTCCCAGTATAACTTATGAACACATTGACCTTAATTTAGACAATCCAATTCTTAAGGATATAAGAGTTCGAAAAGCTCTTGTTCATGCCATCAATCGAAAAGAACTCACTGAATCCCTTTTTGAGGGAAAACAACAGCCCGCTCTCCACAACATCACTCCACTCGATAGATGGTATACAGACGATCCAAATAAAATCACTCTTTATCCTCATTCAAGAAGAACCGCCAAAAAAATTCTTGAAGATTCCGGTTGGGTTCTTCATCGAGATGGTTATCGCTACAATGATGGAGAAAAACTTTCTCTTTCACTTATGACTACTGCTGGTAACAAAGTCAGAGAATTGGTTCAAGTCTTTTTAAAAAGTCAATGGAAGCAAGTTGGGATTGACATCGACATCAAAAATGAACCTGCTCGTGTTTTTTTTGGTGAAACAACTCGTAAAAGAAAATACTCTGCTATGGCTATGTACTCTTGGACCACCTCTCCTGAGGAATCACCTCGCTCAACTTTACATAAAAAAAGTATACCCTCTGAAGAAAATGGCTGGTCTGGTCAAAACTACCCTGGATGGATAAATGAAAATGTCAATAAACTCATCGATCAAATTGATGTTGAGTTTAATTCTTCAAAAAGAAATAAGTTTATTCATCAAATTTTAAAGCATTATACCGAAGAAGTTCCAGTCATTCCTCTTTACTATCGCTCTAATGTTTCTGTTACTCCAAAAAATCTACGTGGCTATCAATTAACTGGCCATCAATTTTCATCAACAAATCATATTGAAGAATGGGAGCTCACATTAGATAAAAAAAAGGATAAAAAGTAATGACGTCTTTTATCCTCCGTCGTTTGATTCAATCCATTATTGTTATCGGTTTTTTATCTTTTGCGTGTTTTTATCTTATGACTCTTATGCCCGGTGACCCTATTGATTTAATGGTAAGCGCAAATCCTCACATCACTTCCGATGATGTTGAACGACTTAAAAAACTATACGGGCTTGATCAGCCTGCCTATAAACGTTATTATTATTGGATCTCTGATATCTTAAAAGGTGATTTGGGTTATTCAAGAACATACAAGGTTCCAGTTTCTGATCTTTTGGGTTCACGTCTTTTAAATACTTTTTATCTTTCCATCAGCGCACTATTTTTAGCATTGCTCATTGCAGTCCCATTTGGCATTATTGCCGCCTTAAAACAAGGATCAAAAACGGATTATATTATAAACCTTTTTGCTTTTGCAGGAATTTCAATGCCTGCTTTTTGGTTAGCGATTATTCTTATTATGGTCTTTGGTGTCTATCTTAAAGTTCTCCCTGCTGGAGGAACCGCCTCTTATAGTGAAGATTTATCTGGATGGTCTCACATAGGAGATCGAATTCAATATCTAATTTTACCCACTTGTACATTGGCCATCATTCAAATTGGTACTTTTGTTCGATACACAAGATCAGCAATGATAGAAACCATGCGATTTGATTTTATACGTACAGCTCGTGCAAAGGGACTCGGTTACTGGACTGTTGTGCTTAAACATGGATTTAGAAACGCTCTTTTACCGATCATCACAATCATCTCAATGAGTGTTTCTTATATTTTTTCAGGAGCACTTTTGACTGAAACTGTTTTTTCCTATCAAGGTGTCGGTAAATTAGTCTATGAATCAATCATTGCTAATGATTATAATGTGGCTATGATTTCATTCATGATTTCAGTTTCTATGGTTTTAGTTATGACTTTAATCGCTGATTTGCTTTATGGGATAGCAGATCCTCGTGTTACTTACAAGTAGTGGCCGCTGCAAAGCAGCCACTATAAGGCGAGCTGCAAAACAGCCACTTAATAGTGAAAGGATGAAATGCAGATTAATCTCGATAAACAAAAACCCCAATCCATGTTGTATATTATTACAACGCAATTCATGGAACACAAGCTCGCTGTTTTTGGGTTAATGATTATTGTTTTTTTACTTGTTATTGCCTTATTTGCTCCTTTAATCAGTGTTATTATCGGAATTGATCCAAACACTCAAAACGTATTTCATCGTTATGTTCCACCAATGTCTCAAGTGACCCTTCCTAAAGATGCTCAAGAGGCTCAACTGGAACTTTTTTATGATCTTAATCCACAAGTTATTTCTCAATTTGTCATTCAATTAAAAAACAATCAAATCATCTCTCAAGAATTAAACACTGAAAATGGTTTCTTTGAATTCATTGAAACTCATTCTATACAAGATGCAACACCAATTCTTAAAACATTAAACTCCAAAGAAAGTCGCCAAATTCTAAAACTATACAAAAATTTCTCAAATCGACATATTTTAGGCACTGATGAATTAGGACGAGATATTCTCATGCGCCTTATTTTTGGAACAAGAGTTTCAATCGGAGTAGGTCTTCTTGTAGCCATTTCTTCAGCTCTTATTGGTTTACTCATAGGATGCCTCGCTGGATATTATGGCGGATTTTTAGACGCTCTCCTTATGCGCATAACGGATGCCATAATGGCTCTTCCGATTTTGGTTGTTTTAATTGTGCTAGCTGCAATTGATTTTAAAAAAGTTCCTCTCCTCGAATTTGTTGTCGGAATGGAGAACGAAAGCATCATAAAATTAGTTATCATTCTTTGTTTTTTTTCATGGATGCCTGCAGCTCGACTTGTTCGAGGAAGCATTTTATCTATTCGAGAACAAGAATTTATACTTGCAGCTAAAACCTTAGGTGCTAAAGATTCAACTCTCATTATAAGAAATATCATTCCAAACATAATCGCTCCATTATTAATTGCTGTAACTCTTAAAGTTGGTGAAGCCATCATGTGGGAAGCCTCATTGAGTTTTTTAGGGCTCGGCATTCAACCGCCCACTCCTAGCTGGGGGAATATGTTGTTTAATGCACTTGAACTCATCCACCAAGCTCCACTTTTAGCCATTATTCCTGGTCTAATGATTTTAATTACAGTTATTAGTTTCAATTTTTTTGGCGATGGCCTTCAAGATGCCCTTGATCCCAAAGCCATCCATAGATAACTCAAAGGACGACTCGTCAAAGTTAAGTTCACTTCCATTCTAGACCTGCTCAACACAAAAATTCATCAAGTTTCCAGACTTGAATGTGTTCAATGCCGTTTCTGCTTTTCATTTGTACTTCAT